>JAQGMQ010000592.1 GCA_028292305.1 Rhodoferax sp. | reverse complement strand
CCGTAAGCTGCGTCGACACGGTGGGCAAGAAGGCCGCGTTCATTCAGCAGGCAGCGTTGGAGCTCGGGCTGAAGAACCTGCGTGGCATCCACGCGCGAGTTGAGAGCCTGAGCCAACCGTTCGACATCGTCAGCTCACGCGCCTTTGCCTCTCTGGTCGACTTCACGGCTTGGTCCAAATCTGCGTTGGCGGCAGAAGGCGTTTGGCTCGCCATGAAGGGCAAAAATCCGACGGACGAAATGGCTGCGCTGCCGACGGGCGTGGAGGTGTTTCACGTGGAACAGTTGGCGGTACCGGGCCTGGATGCCGACCGCTGCATCGTGTGGCTTCGCCCGCGCGCTGGCTGATATCGCCGCGTGTTCAAGCCGACGGCAACGCGCTGTCGCTTAAACTCTGACTCCTCGCGCCGCCCGCAGCGCGCCCCCGGTTTTTTGCTTTCTGGAGTCGTCATGTTCGGCATTGCCAATTACGGCGCATTCGTCGCGGCCATCGTCGTGTTCCTGTTGATACCGGGGCCGGGCAACTTGGCATTGGTCACCTCTACCACCAAGGGTGGCATTCGCGGGGGGCTAGCTGCCACCGCGGGGCTGATCGTAGGCGACCAAGTGCTGATGTGGACCGCGGTGGCAGGCGTGGCTGCACTGCTCGCCAGTTATCCCGTGGCCTTTACCGCCGTGCAATGGCTGGGCGCTGCCTACCTTGCATTTTTGGGCGCCAAGATGCTGCTGGCCAAGGCCGGCAGCGCGCCGATTTTGAACATCCGGCCATCGCACTTTTTCCGGCAGGCATTGGCGATCACACTGCTGAACCCGAAGGCGATCGTTTTCTACATGGCCTTCTTTCCGCTTTTTGTCGATCCTACGCGGCACCAAGGCTTGGTCTCCTTTGGAGTGATGGCCTTCACCATCGCCACACTCACCTTCGCCTATGGCTTGGTTGCCTGCCTATTGACCCATTTTCTGGCGGCGCGCATGCGCGCCAACCCGACGGTATCTGGTGCCTTGAACAAGCTGGCCGGCGTGTTCCTGATCGGCTTCGGCGTCAAGCTGGCTCTTAGCAAATAACGGCAAACAACGGCAAATAAATCCATGGCAAAAGTATTCTGTATCGCCAACCAAAAGGGCGGCGTTGGCAAGACCACCACCACGGTCAATCTTGCGGCGGGGCTGGCGAAGGTAGGGCAGCGGGTGCTGATGATCGATCTCGATCCGCAGGGCAACGCCACCATGGGTTCGGGCGTGGACAAGCGCAAGCTGGAAATGACGGTGTATGACGTGCTGCTGGAATCGGCGTCCATCGCCGAAGCCAAGACGCATGCGGAAAAGTGCGGCTACGACGTATTGGGCGCGAGTCGCGACCTGGCCGGTGCCGAGGTGGAACTGGTGGGTGTGGAGCGCCGCGAGATGCGTTTGAAACAGGCCCTGGCCCAGGCCGGACAGGACTACGACTTCGTGCTGATCGACTGCCCGCCGTCCTTGTCGATGCTCACGTTGAACGGCTTGTGTGCCGCAAATGGCGTCATCGTGCCGATGCAGTGCGAATACTTTGCGCTCGAAGGCCTGACCGATCTGGTCAACACCATCAAGCAGGTGCATGCGAATCTGAACAAGGACCTGGCCATCATCGGCCTGTTGCGCGTCATGTTCGACCCCCGCATCACCCTGCAGCAACAGGTCAGCGAACAGCTCAAGGCCCATTTTGGCGACAAGGTGTTCAACAGCGTGATCCCCCGCAATGTCCGTCTGGCCGAGGCGCCCAGCTATGGATTGCCGGGTGTGGTGTTTGACCCGGCAGCCAAGGGCAGTTCGGCCTATTTGGAGTTTGCCGAAGAGATGGTGCAACGCATCAAGACGATGTGACCCGGCGAACTGTGCGAATGTTGCTACCCAATCCATAGCATGACGGAGTCAAAAGTGTTGACCTTGCCTGGCTGGCTCAATTCCGGCCCGGGCCATTGGCAAACGCGCTGGGAAGCCGCGTTCGGCGATGAGCGTGTCGAACAGCACGATTGGCTGCAGCCCTTGCGTGGCGACTGGATCGCGCGCCTGGAGGAGGTGCTGCTGCAGCAACCGGCGCCGGTGCTGCTCGCGGCGCACAGCCTTGGCTGCCATCTGGTGGCCGCCTGGGCCGCACACTCGACCAACCTCCAACGGGTTCTCGGCGCTTTGCTGGTGGCGCCGCCCGACGTCCAACAGCTTGATTTCCCGCCGCAGCTTCACCGCTGGGCAAAACCGGTGCTGCAGCCGCTGCCGTTTCCGGCCAAGCTGGTGGCTTCCCGGAGCGACCCGTTTGCCAGTTACGCGGCGACATCGCAACTCGCGGACGCCTGGGGCGCCGAGTTGGTCGACATCGGCGCGCGCGGGCACGTCAACGCCGAATCCGGACTGGGCGATTGGCCACAGGGTCGAGCCTGGCTGCTCGCGCTGGGCGGCCAACGTCATTCAACTGAAAGTTAAAGCACATGGTCACGAAGAAACCGAAGGGCCTCGGCCGCGGACTCGAAGCTCTGCTGGGCCCGAAGGTGGACGAGACGGCGGCGGGCGACAAACCCGCCGAGCCTGGCCTGCCGACGGTGTTGCCGCTGACCGAGTTGGTCGCCGGGCAATACCAGCCGCGCACCCGCATGGACGAGGGCGCGCTGTACGAACTGGCCGAGAGCATCAAGGCGCAGGGCATCATGCAACCGATTCTGGTGCGCAAGCTAATGTCGGGTGCGAACGCCGGACTGTTTGAAATCATCGCGGGCGAACGGCGTTTCCGGGCTGCGCGCCTGGCGGGGCTGGACAGCGTTCCGGTGCTGGTGCGCGACGTACCCGATGAATCTGCGGCCGCCATGGCGCTGATCGAAAACATCCAGCGCGAAGACCTGAACCCGCTGGAAGAAGCGCAGGGCCTGCAGCGGCTTGTGCGCGAGTTCGGCCACACCCACGAACAAGCCGCCCAGGCGGTGGGCCGCTCGCGCAGCGCGGCCAGCAACCTGTTGCGGCTGTTGAACCTGGCCGAGCCGGTGCAGACCATGCTGATGGCCGGCGATCTGGACATGGGCCATGCGCGCGCCTTGCTGGCGCTCGACCGCGCCACCCAGATCACCGCCGGGAACCAGATCGCGGCCAAGAAGATGTCGGTGCGCGAGGCCGAAAGCCTGGTCAAGAAGCTCGGTGCCGAATTCGCCCTCACGGCCCACAAGCCGAAGAAGGAAAAGTCGCGCGATCTGAAGCGGGTGGAGGAAGAACTGTCGGACCTGCTCACGGCGGATGTGGAAATTCGCATCAAGAAACGCGTCAAGCGCCACGGGCGGGTAGAAGAGCAGGGCGAAGTGGTGGTGCAGTTCGGCTCGATGGACGAACTCAACGGCCTGATCGAAAAACTGTCTCGCGCCACCGCCCGCTGAGCCGCCGATGATTGCGCGCCGGTTGCCCTGGCCACTGCCCGCGCTGCTGGGCTGGGCGAGCGCCTGGATGATCTTCATCGGCTTGGCGCGCCTGGGGTTGTCGGGCGTCTGGGCGCTGGTTCTTGCCTCGGCATGGGGCGTGGTGCTGAGCGGTCTGGGCGGAACCTGGTGGCGTCGTGGCTGGATTGCGCTTGGGTTTCCGTTGTCGCTGGCCTTGTCTGGCGCGGCTGCACTGCCTGCCTGGGCCTGGCTGCTGCCGCTGGCACTGTGCCTGCTGATCTACCCCCTGAACGCCTGGCGCGACGCGCCGCTGTTTCCCACGCCGGCCGGTGCCTTGTTGGCCATGCCTGAAGCGGCACCGTTGCCGCCCGGTGCTTTGGTGCTCGATGCCGGCTGTGGGCTCGGCGACGGCCTTCTGGCACTGCGCCAGGCGTATCCGAATGCCGAGCTGCGCGGCATCGAATGGAGTTGGCCCCTGCGGGCGCTGTGTGCCTTGCGCTGCCCGTGGGCGCGCGTGCGGCATGGCGATATCTGGCGTGCGGACTGGAGCGTCTATGCCATGGTTTACCTGTTCCAACGGCCTGAAAGCATGCCCCGAGCGGTCGAGAAGGCGCGTGGCCAGCTCCGGCCCGGCGCGTGGCTGGTGAGCCTTGAATTCGAGGCCACTGGCCTGAAGCCGGACGCTGTGCTTCGTACCCAAAATGAGCGCATGGTCTGGTTGTATCGCGCACCCTTCCAAAGGTAAACTGTTGCGGCTTTTGCCGCAGGTCTCGCTTCTGTGCGTAACCTGCGTGGTTCAACCGTAAATCCAATAGATTTCCAACCATTCGGGTCGAATACCATGAAACTCCGCCATCTGTCCCTCAGCGCCATCACCATCGCCGCTCTTCTGTCAGGTTGTGAAACCACCGACATGAAAATGGGCAGTTCCGAGGCGAAGACAGTGGCTACAGGCAGCGCCGGCGGCGCCACCGCCACCAACGAAAACAGCCAGCTCGAGAAGTGCCAGTCGCCCCTGGGTACGGTGTCGCTCATCGAAAACGAGCAGGCCGGCTGGTACACGATTCTGCGCAACGAATACCGCCTGCCGCCCACGGCCAACCTGCTGCGCCTGATGATCCAGCAGTCGAACTGCTTCGTCGTGGTGGAACGCTCGGCCGCAGGCATGAACGCCATGAGCCGCGAACGCGCGCTGCAAGGCTCGGGCGAAATGCGCCAGGGCAGCAACTTCGGCAAGGGGCAGGTCGTTTCCTCTGATTACGGTATGTCGCCTGAGGTGATCTTCAACCAGAACACCGGCGGCGGCGCGGCTTCGCTGGGCGGCTTGTTCGGCAATGCGGGCCGGGTGCTGGGCGCCGTGGCGGCCAACACGGCCACGCGGGAAGCCAGCGTCATGCTGACCATGATCGACAACCGCTCCAGCGTGCAGATCGCCGCTTCCGAAGGCAGCGCGTCCAAGACCGATTTCGGCGGCATGGCTTCGGTTTTCGGTGCGTCCGGCGGCGCTTCGGTCGGCGGCTACAGCAGCACCCCGCAAGGCAAGGTCATCGCGGCCGCATTCATGGACGCCTACAACGGCATGGTGAAGTCACTGCGCGCCTACCGCGCGCAAAGCGTGCAGGGCCAGGGTCTGGGCGGTGGCGGACGCCTGGGCGTGGACGGCGCGGCAGCCCCATCGCAAACCTACGCACCGGGTGCAGCGGGCGCGGGCCTGATGAGCGTCAAGTCGGCCCAGGAACGGCTCAGCGCGCTGGGTTATGACGTCGGTACGCCCGATGGCGCCATGGGCCGCAAGACCACCACAGCGCTGCGCTCATTCCAGCAAAGCCGCAATCTGCCGCAGACGGGTCGCCTGGATGCGGCCACCAACAGCGAACTGGCCAAGCAGTAAATAGAGCGCTGCCCGGCGCCAGCCGGGCAGTCTTCTGCCTCCGGCTGTTCGGTTTTTTGCATCCGGCTTGCGCGGTCTGCAAAAAGGGTGTTATAGTCGATGGCTCAGCTGATGA
>JAQGMQ010000590.1 GCA_028292305.1 Rhodoferax sp. | reverse complement strand
CGACCATGCCCAGCGGGATGTTGATCAGGAAGATCCAGTGCCACGAAGCGTAGGTGCTGATCAGCCCGCCCAGCGGCGGCCCGAGCACCGGCCCGATGAGCCCTGGCCAGGTGATGAGGCTGATGGCTTCGATGAGCCGCTGCTTCGGCGTGTTGCGCAGCACCACCAGCCGCCCCACCGGCGACATGAAGGCCGCGGCCACGCCCTGCAGCATGCGCGCGCCGATGAAGCTCCACAGCGTCGGGCTCAACGCGCACAGCAGCGACGACAGCGTGAACAGTGCGATCGCGCCCGCGAACAGGTTGCGCGCACCGAAACGGTCACTGGCCCAACCGGCGGTGGGCACGAACACGGCCAGCGCCACCAGGTAGGCCGAGATGCTCAGGCTCAAGCTCAGCGTGGTCGCGTTGAAGCTGGCGGCGATGGCCGGCAGCGCGGTGGTGACGATGGTGCTGTCCAGCGTCTCCATGAAGAAGGCGGCGGCGACGATCAGCGGGATGCGCCGCGAGAACGCGGGCAGCGTGGCCGGCGTGGTGGCGTCGGAGGGCGAGGGGGGAGGCGAGGGGGGACGGGCGGGGGCGGACAAAACAGTTCCTGGCTGGCGTGTTGGAGTCGGCGGCATGGTGCCGGCGAGCCGCTCAATATAACTTCGCGGGGCCGGCGTCTAATGTGGTGCGGATTTTGCGAGCGGGCTGGCTGGGCGCGGACAATAGCGCACCGTCGGGTGGGCTGTCAGCCAGCGCCAGCCCGCTGACCACTCCTCCGTCTTCTTCCATGCAAGGAACCGTGCCATGCCGCTTGTCGTTTTCAACCAGAAGGGTGGGGTGGGCAAGTCCACCATCACCTGCAACCTGGCCGCCATCAGCGCCAGCGAGGGCCTGCGCACCTTGGTGATCGATCTCGACCCGCAGGGCAACTCGAGCGCCTACCTGATGGGCGAGTCGGCAACTGATGACCAGCCCACCGTGGCCGGCTTCTTCGCGCATTGCCTGAGCTACAGCCTGCGCAGCGTGCCGCCGACCGATTTCGTCGTCGCCTCGCCGCATGAAAACCTCGATGTGATGTTGTCCAGCCCCGGCCTGTCGGACATGGAGGCCAAGCTCGAATCGCGCCACAAGCTCTACAAGCTGCGTGAGGCCCTGCAGGAGCTGGGTGCCACCTACGACCGCATCTACATCGACACGCCGCCCGCGCTGAACTTCTTCACCCGCTCGGCGCTGATGGGCGCGCGCGCCTGCCTGATTCCGTTCGACTGCGACGAGTTCGCCCGTAAGGCGCTCTACACGCTGCTCGAAAACGTGGCCGAGATCCGCGCCGACCACAACCCCGGCCTGGTGGTGGAAGGCATCGTCGTCAACCAGTTCCAGCCGCGCGCCAACCTGCCCCAGCGCATGGTCGACGAGCTCGTGGCCGAAGGCCTGCCGGTGCTGCAGCCCTACCTCACGTCGTCGGTCAAGGTGCGTGAGTCCCATGAGCAGTCGCTGCCCATGATCTACCTCGACCCGCAGCACAAGCTGACCCAGGCCATGGTGGCGCTGCACGGCGTGCTGCAGGCGCAGCGGCCCGCGTAACCGGCAAGCGAAGGCTCAGGCCGGCGGTCGGCCACCGAGCGATGCGCTCACCGTGGCCAGCACCACACAGGCCAGGCCCAGCCACTGCCACGGGCCGATCGGTTCGTGCAGCACCAGCGCCGACAGCAGCAAGGCCGACACCGGCATCCACACCGTGGCAAGCGCGGCCCGCGCGCCGCTGGTGCGTGCGCTGCCCGCGTACCACAGCAGGAAGCCAGCGACCGTGGGCACCAGCGCGTAGTAGGCGATGGCGGCGATGGCCGGCGTGCCGAGCGATGACGGTTGCGTGCGCAGCGACAACCACGCCGGCCAGGCCGACAACGCCAGCCCGCCGGCGCACATCAGCGTGGACAGCGCCAAGGCTGGCACCGGCCGCGACAAGCGCTTGCTGGCCAGGATGAAAGCCGCCTCGCAGGCGATCGCCGCCAGCACCAGGGCGATGCCGGCCAGCCGGGCCGGCGCGGCCGACAGCGGCGCCGGTGCCAGGCTCACCGCCACCACGCCCGCGGTGGCGAGCATGATCGACACGGCCAGCTGCCAGCCCGGCCGCTCGCGCAGGAACAACACCGCGAACAGCGCCGACACGGCCGGCAGCGTGCCGGTGACGATGCTGGTCTCGGCCGCGCCGGCCAGCACCACGCCCTGCATCAGCAGCACCGTGTATCCCACGCTGCCCGCGGCAGCCTGCACCAGCAGCAGCGCCGCGTCGCGCCCGCTGCACCGCGGCAGACGTTGGCCGCGCAGGCGCATCAGCAGCAGGAACACGGGCAGGGCGATGGCGTGGCGCAGGGCGGTGGCCAGAAACGGTTCGACGTCGCTGCCGATGAGCTTGCTGACGACGACCGTGCTGCCCACCAGCACCATGGCCAGGCTGCACAGCAGCTGGCCCTTCAACGATTCCGACATGGCAATCCCGGGGAGTGAACAAGCCCGCAGTCTGGCCACCAGCGGCGGCCCGGTCTTGAACGTTATTGCAGGCCGAGCGCCGCAGACGAGGCCGGTGCCCGCGGTGCCACCGCACGTTGCCAGGCGCCCGGCGTGAAGCCGAACTGCCGCGCGAAGATGCGCGTCATGTGGCTCTGGTCGGCAAAGCCGGCGGCGGCCGCGGCTTGCGCCAAACCTTCGCCGCGCACGATGAGGCTGCGGGCCTGTTCGGCGCGCCGCTGCAGCAGCCAGGCGTGCGGCGTGATGCCATAGGCGCTTGCGAAACGGCGGAGCAGCTGGTACTTGCTCAGGCCGGCCTCGTGGGCCAGCGTAGCCAGGGAGGGCGCTTCGCCAGCACCGTCGGCCAGGTGGTCGTGGGCCTGAGTCAGCACCGGGTCGTGGCGGCTGTCGGCAACTGGGGCGGGCCGATGGGTCAGCAGCGCACAGGCGGTCACCAGCGCCTCGTCACAGGCCAGCCGGTGTAGGTCGGAAGCGAGCGCTTCGCTCCAGCGCTCGATCCTGTCGACCAGGCACCGGAAGGCCGTCGCCAAGCGCGCATCGCGCAGCACGGGCTGCGCAAGCTCGATGTCGTGGCCGCTCACGTCAAGCGCGGCGGCGATCACGCCCGGATCGAAATACACCATGCGCCAGCGCCGCGACGGCCCGCCCAGCGGCCGGCCGTCGTGCACCTCGCCGGGGTT
>JAQGMQ010000922.1 GCA_028292305.1 Rhodoferax sp. | reverse complement strand
AGTGAAATGATACAAGAGACGATGGATGTCAATTGAAACGTCACTGTACGACGGTGCAGCTCGGATGAGCATAAGTCATAATTATGAGAGACGACCTGTAAAGACCACGCACCTACAGGAGGAGACTTCTGCAAGGGACGAATATTTGACATTGCATGCAGCTTGCAAAAACCGGCTTCATATATCGAACCTGAGACTTAGACAAATATACATCAACAATTGGCTCCTCAAAGGCCTGAGACCCACGTCTGCAAGCTGCATGCAATGTGAAATTTCACAAGCACCGAGTAAACAGAAATCATCCCTTGCATTGAAAGCTTTGTAAGTAGGTAGAGTACGTATACTTAGTCTCCCCCGGATTTCTAGGGAGTGTGCTGATCTACATTTAGGGGCAATATTCGACTACCTACCTCAACATTCAGGCCGGAGAAACCTCCGCCATTCGCCATAGCCCCGGTTGTAGTGGCTTCTTGGGTGGCTTTCCCCGTGTCTGCTAGCCAGGTAGGTTAGTTTGACCGCAGCAATCATTGAGCAATTGGCATTCAAACTATTGATTTGTCAGTTCCTAGGTACTCAAAGCGTAAAGCACCCTGGATCACCTTGAGGCTCCTGGCCAGGGTCCCTAGATGGCCATACTCGATACCAGCAAGAAGTGACCGAAAATATGCGTTATTATCAGTATTATCAACAACTGGTTACCCCCGGGACGGTTAGATTTTTGCAGTACTGCGGAAATACCCTGGTTTTCGGTCACTTCTTGCTGGTATCGAGTACATTAGTGAAAAACATCAACGTACCTCAACATTTCAAGTAACTACGGCCGGAGAAACCCCCGCCAGCCCTCAGGTTTGTGGCTTCCCCCTTGATCTGCTGGCCAGGTATATATCCAGGTACCACAATCTGGCGTCAAGGACAGTTCTTACCTCTGATTTCGGGGGCATAGATAAGCTGGCTCTCCCCACTCACTATCTGTACAGGCTCGCCTGTCGATTGATTGAGACGTTGATCGACTCTGAGCACTTAAGCCCAGAGGAGGTGATTCTACTTGAAAATTGTGACTTGGTTACCAAACTGTATGTACCAAGGAGTACGAGGGTATCACGCTCATCCTTGGGTGTTGAACTATTGCACATCTCGAGACTCGTTTAAGAGTTTAGAGTACAATTTGCATGCTTTCAGGCATTGCGTTCGGGGCAACATATTCGTGGTGATAGAACCTTATCTCTACCACCGTCATCGACTCCTCCTCCGAGCACCCCGCCGCCGGAACGCCCTGCGTGGTCTCCGATTACACCAATCGAAAACACTTCCCCAACGACTGATATCGATTTCTTATCGGGTTCCATCCCAGATAGCCGTTCTGCGAATAAAGAGTTAGCATTGGTGAGATTCTCAACAGACTTGGTGCTACCAAGACCACCCCCGGGACAATTTACGCCTCCACGTGGATTCGAAAGACGGGGGGAAAGACTGGAAATATCGGATATCGAGCGACAACGTTTCCTGTCGGAACCTCTCACCGACCAAGCGACGCCATCGACTCCGACAACGCCTCGCCCACGACGTGGAACTGCCTGCCCTGCAGCACCGTCCAAAAATACTTCGATCTTCGGCGCACCCGTGGGGAGACCAACCGAAGGCAATTTACGTGCTGCTTTTAAACGAGCTGCAACAAAGGCAGAATCCAAGAAAAAATTAGCTGAGTTGCACAGGGAATACGCTGATCAAAGTATATCTCTTTACAAATCTGCATTTGAAGCAGCAATCGACTCGTCCGTTCCAGTGTTGAAAGGAACTGCTGGCTTTGGGGCGAAATCCGCGTTATCAGCCGCTAATTTGTTATCTATTGCGATCCCTTGGGCTGGGAAGAGGATTTACAATCTGTGTGTGGGAGACCAATCTGAAACCGTTCCAGTTATAAGCAACGTTTCTCCCACATCGTTTCCCTCTTCCCCGCCCCAAAACTCTGATTCTTCAAAATTTCCGGAATTCTCTCTTGTTCCTCGTTCCTCTGCCTTGGTTAGATCAGACTCAGTTATTGTATCGACGAGGGAAGAGTGGGAAGCAGTGAGAACTCGCATACTCAATTTACAAATCGACATGGGTTCCTCAGCTCCGGGTACGGATCCTACATCAGATCAACCAATTACGCTTCTCGACGTGTCGAAACTCCTCAACGAGCAACTAAAACTCTTCTTAACCACCGACTTAAAGAAGATCATCGCTGACGAGGTGTCAAAAGTTGCACCACCTCCTGTCCCGGACCTGATTGGTGTGAGAGCTGCCGCAAGGGAGCTGGAACTGGATGTATTGATTAGACACGCACAAGATGAGAAAAGGTTGATTAAGGACAAAGGATGGAGGGAACCAATTGTTTTACCCCCAGTTAACGCTGTAAATACCAATGATGTAACCAGACCTTTGCGTCCACGCTTTGATCCTTCTGTTTTACCCAAATATGTCCATTATCAGACTAATTTGCAATCCTGGTTTGCTGACATACAGGTAGAGGTGAACTTGTTTGGTGAAGAGCTGGTTTGGGCGGCTATACCAAGATATTGCTTCACAGAAGGATCGGTAGTGAAAGCTTGGTACGTCGGTCTGGGTGATGTTACCCACAACTTCGTAACAAAGGACCGAGATTGTTGGAGCAGATTCAAAACGGCGATGACGAGACAGTGGAGTCTTCCGGTGGGAATCGCTGTGAGGAAAGCAGAGGAACGTCGTAAGAAAAACGAGGAGACTTTCCTTGAATATTTCTACGCAAAGTTAAACTTGTTAAAAAATGCATACCCTGTTTGTAATAGCGATGGGTACATCGAGATGATAAAGGCATCATTCGAAGACCCGAATATCGACTTGTGGGCGAGGGAGACATCTGATTTGGCTGTTTTTGCCGCAGAACTTCGTTTGTATGATGATCATTTGATCAGGTATCCTGCAAAAGCTCATGTGTCCGCTCCAGTTGTATCTCGAATTAATACTCGTTTTTCTTATTCGTCTCCTTCATTAGACCAAAAGTCTGCTCAGACCTCTTCTGTAAAAAATACCTCTGTAAAATTGACAGCAGACACTAAAGACCCTGCTAGACCTAGAAAAACGAACGACGAGATCATCTCGTTGAACAAGAGGAGAGTGGAATCTATTCAGAAGCGGCGTGACGAGAACGGTAAGATGGTGGATTCATTCGTCAAGGATAACGGGTCTATAGGTTTCCTGAAGAACGCATGCACGGTTTGCGCAAAGAACGGTTCCCCGGACAAGTGGCACTTCAGCTTTGCCTGTCCTTTGAATAAGCTATCGGGCTTGAAGAGTGCCCAAGTGAAGGCAGAATCAATGGCAGCTCGCGCCGAGGTCGACGATGATGAAAGTTCCGAGATTGAGTATACTGAGTCGGAAAACGACGAAGGGGTGCTGGAATAGATGGCAGATCACCAGTTCCCCGCACATCAGATACGGATCCGCCTGCGGTAATAGAATTCGATGAAAAGTTTGTAGCTAGAATGAAATCTTTTTGTGCTCTATCTTTTGATGTATCTGCTGCTCCGATTGCTAATGATTTTTGCTTACCTGCGATTGCTTCCGGAGATGTTGACCTGCGTTATATTGCTTTGGAAGGGAAATCTGTGTTGTCAGTGGACATTCCCAAGAACTCCGTCGGCGCAGGAATTTCTTATATGCGTTTCTTACCCCTCGCTGCTATGGGAAGGATGAAACTAGGGGGGAAGCGATGTTTAATACTAATGGACCCTTGCTCTAACGCAAGTTTGATTGATGAGGAATTGTTCTATAAAAGTTATCCCGAGGGCAAAGTAACGTCGGCGGGGAGAATGGAGATTCAGGGAGTAGGTAAAAAGTCAACTCTGGGATGGGCGGTGGTACCAGTCTTTCTCGAAGGTTACGACACACGAACAAAAGACGCACCTATACTTGCACGATTGCACATCGAAGTTCATCTGATAAAGAACTTCAAACCAGGACTGTTGTTTGGAATGGATGCATTGAGCGATTATGGAGTGGAGCTAGACTTGGTCAAAAGATCCGCAACATTACGACATTACGACTTTCGATACAACCTCATATACTCTCGCGCTTTCAACGACTCACCCGTCAAAGTAAGTGTGGCTAACAATACGACTATTGCAGCGAATACTGTGTGCTGTGTGCCGGTGTCATCCTCCATGGTCAGTGGGTACGATTACATCATGCGGCCCTGGCTGTGCTGGTCTCAAGGAACGACACCTTTAATACAACTACCAATTTGCCTCCTCGACAGCGACTCATCAAGCGTGATGTTTCGAAACGCAACAAACGAGGCCGTACATTTGCCGAAACATCTGACAATTGGCGAGGCAAGTATTGTGGAATCAGGGGCAGTGTACACCAAAACAGGAGAATTCATCGATTGGAAAGAAATGGGCAATCGAGATTCAAAACCACATTTCAATTCCGGATCCACTCCTCCAACGCACTTCGTGGACAATGACGTTGAGGAACCAAAGGTAAAAATTGAAAAGACAATCAAGGTTGAGAAAGGATATGATGACGCCATGCTGTCTTTGGTTGCAGTCGCCCCCTCACCTCCGACGAAACCAAGGTCGATCGATGAGGCAAAAGTAAAAGAAATCTCGGCGAAAGCAGACGTGCGCGAGCGTTCCGAGACGTTCCCTGATGAGGATGACGACGAAGAATTGCCTTCGGCCCCAGAAGGTGCGCACATAAACGACGGTTTAACTCTCAAAGACATTCTTATCGTCGACAAAGGATTGAATGCGAGCTATAGAAAGGAATTGATGACATTGTTATTGAGTCATGAAGAAGCATTCAGCGTACATGGAGAGATTGGGAACATCAAAGGCATGAGAGTGACGATCCCAACCGTCGGCGACCTACCTCCACCACAATCTTTACGACCAATGTCATCCGCCAAAAAACAGGTAGTGGAGGACTCAATCCGTGAGTTTGAAAAGTAGGACATAATCGAAAAATCATCCTCCCCAACTTGTTCCGCAGTGGTACTGGTGTGGCAAAACAACAAATGGCGTTTCTGCGTGGATTTTAGAGGTTTGAATAAAGTTACTGTTGGCGATGCTTATCCAATGTTGCGTGCAGATTATGTATTTTCCGCCCTTGCTGGCAAGCAATATTTCACTATTCTCGATGCAAGAAAAGGTTATCATCAGGTCAAGATAGATCCTGTAGACAGATACAAGACTGCTTTCATCTCTCATAGGGGGTTATACCAGTTCAAACGGATGCCCTTTGGTCTCAAGAATGCCCCTGCTGTTTTTCAACGCCTGATGGACGAAGTAGTGGGGAATCTACGCTGGGTTGCTGCGCTTGTTTACATTGATGACTTGCTGATATATAGTGATACGTGGAAGGAGCATCTGGAGCATGTGGATTTGATTTTGCGCTCTGTCATTAAGATAGGCCTAAAACTAGCTGTGGATAAGTGCAAATTTGGGTTTCGGGACGTTAAGTTGTTGGGACATGGTCTTTCGCGTTATGGTTTGCATACTTTGAGCGAGAAGGTGAAGGCTATTACTGAGCTAAGTGAGCCAAAAACTCTGGGCGCGTTGCATAGAGTGTGTGGGATGTTCGGGTACTATCGGGGTTTCATTCCGCGTTTCTCTGTTATTGCTGCTCCTTTGAACACTCTGAAGAAGAGTCAGTCTGTATCGGCGAGTTCGAGAAGGGATGGAAAAGGTGCTAATGGGAAAGAGAAGTACAACTCCAAATTCGACATATCCGGCCTCTGGACACCCGAATGTCAAAAGGCTTTCGACGAACTGAAGGAAAGATTGATTCACGCACCGATCCTTGCACATCCAAGGTTTGATCGGCGGTTTTACCTCTACACAGATGCTTCCGCAGATGGGTTCGCCGGGGTTCTCACTCAACGATGGTTTTTTGACGACTATCCGAAAGATGAGAATTTAGACTTCTTGGACGTCGGTTTATCTAGCTGGAAAGGAGAAAGTGCTGAGTCGATGGTAGTGATTACGGTTGATGAGAGAGTGGATTGGGACCGTCATTATAGGAATGACGCAGTTTGGAGAGCAAGTTACATCACTTGCGTGGAAAACGTCGATGACAGTGAAGATGAAGTCAATCAGTTTAAACTTCATCCCGATGGGACATTGAGATATAAGACCCTCGCTGGTTCGCGAATTTGTCTGCCAGAAGCATTAATCAGAGCAAGTCTGCAGATTGCGCACGACAACTTGGGGCATTTCGGATACAAAAAAACATACGACAGAATCTCCGAAACGTATTATCGACCGGGACTTTCAAAAGTCGTGAAGAGCTACATTCAAAGTTGCCCAAAATGCGTGCAGAACAAAATCAAAAGGAAACTTCCAGAAGGAGATTTACAACCAATCGATTCCGAAATTTCCCCAAAAGCGTTCGAAACAATCTCTTTCGACATGATTGTCGCTCTTCCATTCAGCAAAGGCTACGACGCAATAATGGTGGTCATCGACAAATTCTCGAAATACGGAATTTTTGTCTCTGCAATGAGCAACTTCACCGCAGAATCGTCTGCGAAAAGCTTCTTCGATAATGTTGTGCGCCGAGGTTGGTTACCCACAAAATTCATAACCGATAGGGATCCACGATTTATGGGTGCCTTCGGGAAGAGCTTGGGCAAGATGTTGGGAGTGGATCATCGGTTCTCAACGGCTTACCATGCACAAACTGATGGAGCCACCGAACGCCTAAATCAGACGCTGGAGATAGCTCTGAGAGCGTACACATCACCAATGCAGGACGACTGGGTCGAACACCTGCCTATGATAGAGCTGGCTTATAACTCTGCCCGAGGGGTGACAACCGGGTTCTCGCCGTTCGAATTACTTTATGCTCAACCACAGGATATCGTGAGCAGATTACTGACGCCCAACGTTATCACGGAAAATAACGATTCGGCGAAGGATTTCATGGAAATGGCTGCGAATAGGATAAAAGACGCTCAAGAGATGATCCGTTTGGCGGTTGCGAGCCAAAAGAAATACTATGACAAACGACACTCTCCTATGACAGATTGGAAGAAAGGAGACCTCGGTGCATTACGCCTGGACCTACATCCCGTCAGTGCGGTGAAGGTAAACAAGATCGGGCCCCAGAAACTGCCGCCATACAAGGTGTTAGAGGTGAAATCTGGAGGAAGAGCACTGAGACTGGATTTCCCCCCCGAACTGAAAATACACCCTGTGGTATCAGCCCAACATGTCGATCGCGTGATCCCGGATGCATTCAACCGTCCCGGCGCACAACCTCCGCCTTTCGTCAAGTTTCCAGAGTACGTCTTCGAAAAGCGAAAGGTGCGTGGAGGAAAAGCGAAGTATAAGGTGAGGTTCGAGGGCTATGATGTTTCACGCGCAGAGTGGCTAGATGAGGTAGATATTCCAGCAGTATTGGTGAAGGAGTTCGAAGAGAGAACTTCGGCTAGGAGGAATGCGAATAGTTTTGTGGCGATGGATCTGGTTAAGAGTGGGAATTCAATAGGGGAATCGGGTAATCAGGCTGTGTTGCCACAATTTCAACCCTTGTTCAATAGGTTTCCGATTGTGCGACCTAAACCGGGAGAGTTTGTTGAAAGACCGGTGCTATACATTTCGCGCGTCACTCATCCATTCGAACGCAACTACGAATCGACTGAGAGGGAACTTGCTTGTGTCAGTTGGTGTTTCCAAAGATGCCGACATCTGTTAGAAGGAAGCAAGTGTACGGTGATAACAGATCACGCACCAATCCGAGAAGTGTTACGGTCGTCAGCAAACACGGTCTATTCGATTCGAATCGATAAAGCAGCGTGGCAACTGGCCCCGTATCTGGACGACTTGGAAGTGGTATATAGGCCCGGAAAGGATCATTTGAATGTGGACCACTTGTCACGCCCTGAGAAGTGAGAGTTGAAGCGCAATCTTTTTATTGATTATGTTTCTTTGATTGATGTGGATTTTGCATTTGTTTGATAATTGTTGATTTTCGCACGGGAGTTGCTCTGTTTTTTCGCGGGGGAGATGTCAGGACTGGTGGTTATGCGGAGTTCATAGAGGTTATGCGATAGGTCATGGGGACTCTGACGATTGGGTCATGTGGATGGTCATGATGCCAAGGGTGGCTGGAGATGTCTAGGACTGATTGGGTCATTGTTGGTAAAGAGAAGGTTCAGGGAACCTTAAGAAGTGAAGTGACGGTGGAGAGCTTGTTCATCATTCATCATCAGATTACACAACCTATATTATAGTTCGCTCCTCTCGTCATTGTGACCGAGTTTCCCTTAGGATCTCACAAAAGGTCGGCAGGCGCATAGCTCGGGCACAGGGCCAATAAGCTTTGTCGAGGGGATAGCTATAGTGCAATCAACCTAGAATAGAGTGCTTCACGCTGGGGTCTGATTGCGCCATACTGACGAGTCCTGCCCTGGTGGGAACGGTGATTACAAAGGGAAAAGGAAAAAAGAAAGAGCCAAAAGGAAAAAAGAAAAATAAAGAACAGGGAGAACGATACGAGAGGGCACCCTTGCGTGTTGAGCTTATTGGGGGCCGCTTCTCACAGCTCGAGCTATCCAATCACGTGGGCCATGCGCTGAAGCCATCCCGGGTACAACCAGCACCACGGCCACCCAGCCAGTCACCACCGCTCCAGCATGCCCGACTCAGATGACGAGTACATCGAAGCCGACTCCGGGGACGAGGGCGCCCACGCCCTGAGCAAGAAGGGCGGCCGACGAACCGGCGGCGTCGGCACCCGCAGTCAAGCAAAGTCCGCCCCGGCAAACAAGGAAAAGTGGGAGGAGATCCACCGGTCGTGGGACCAGGTCGTCGAGGGCGAAGATGGCAGCATCGCGAGCGCGGTCATTGGGTTACTCGAGGGGACGAAGCGGAAGCGCGTGTTACGGGATGCCACGCCGCTGCAGCGGGGGATTATACGGCATATGGTGCTTGTGCTTGATCTCAGCACGGCGATGATGGAGAAGGATTTTAGGCCGACAAGGTATTTGGTGTCGTTGAGATATGCGGTGGAGTTTATCAGGGAGTTTTTCGAGCAGAACCCAATCAGTCAGATTGCCATTGTGGGCATGAGGGACGGGGTCGCGGAGAGGATTAGTGAGATGAGCGGGAATCCGGTGGAGCAGATCATGGCCCTGCAGGGGTTGAGGACGGATGAACCAAAGGGCTCTCCCAGTTTACAGAATGCGTTGGATATGGCAAGGGCAGCTTTATTGTAACCACCCGTCCCACAATTCTTCGATATACAGGTGCTAATCATCGGTATAGCCACACCCCATCCCACGGAACCCGCGAAGTCATGATAATTTTCGCCGCCCTCTCCTCCTCCGACCCCGGCGACATCCACCAAACCATCAACTGCCTCGTCGAAGACAAAATCGCCTGCCGCGTCGTCGGTCTCGCCGCGCAAGTCGCCGTCTGCAAAGAACTCTGCCTCAAGACCAACCCCGGGGACAACACCGCCTATGGCGTCGCCATGAACGAGGTTCATTTCCGGGATCTGCTGATGGAAGCTACGATCCCGCCGGTTACGAGAAAGGCGAAATCTGGTGTCCCCAGCTTGCTCATGATGGGGTTTCCCTCGAGGGGGGTGGAGAAGCAGGCGAGCTTCTGTGCCTGGTATGTCTAGATATCACATCTTGTGGGTCAAGCCGAGTACTGTACTGACACTCTCGACAGCCATGGGAAACCGACAAAAGGGGGCTACAACTGCTCCCGATGCACCTCCAAAGTCTGCGCATTACCAAGCGACTGCCCGACCTGCGGGCTCACCCTGATCCTCTCAACCCATCTAGCCCGATCCTACCACCATCTCTTCCCGCTAGAAAACTGGATCGAAGTCCCCTGGAAACGGTACTTAACGCCCCCCCCCCTTTCCTTTCCTCCCCTCTCTCAACCCCACTAACTTTTAAACAGAGCAGCGAAATCAACGCACTGCTTCGGCTGCCAATCCCCCTTCCCCCCAGTCCCATCCCATCCAGCTAATGCACCTGCTCCAAAGCCAAAACCCACCCCCACCACCACCGCCACCAGCACAAACTCAATCTCATCCCGCTATGCTTGCCCCAAGTGCCGCAATCACTTCTGCGTGGATTGCGATGTGTTTGCGCATGAGGTGCTGCATAATTGCGCGGGGTGTATGTCGACGATGGTGCTGGTGAGGCAGAGGGGGTCGCAGAATGGGGGGGGGAAGGGGAAGGGGCTTGTGGTTATGGCGGCGGTGGCGGAAACGGCGGGGGATGGTATGGTTGTTGATTGAGTGTCTACTAGTATACATGAAGGGTGGTTGTGTCTTGTTATTTTTTGTTTGTGCATGCATGTTGTATTCTTGTTTGGTTTGGGTATGCCTGCCTGTAACTTGTGGGGATATATAATTGGCGTTTTCTGGGGAGTGAGGCATATTGCTCCGCCTCACTATCACTATCAATTTAATATAATCTAGATAAACATCACACATCACACATACCATCCTGTAGATAGATATTGGACCCAGTCGAATCGAGCCAATATAATATGAAGCTGTAATCCATTAATTTCCACCGCCGGTCGCCCGTTGCGTTTGTTTGTCTCATCCACATGCATGCGCAGGCTTGGCGGTCGGGTTGCTTGAGCCATGCCATACCCGTTATGCCTGACGCCATCCATCCATCCAGGCCGGTTCCACACATTCGTTCGAGTGACGCCAACAACAACAACAACAACAACGGCAGC
>JAQGMQ010000514.1 GCA_028292305.1 Rhodoferax sp. | reverse complement strand
AGCGCTTCGTGCAGGAGACCGAAAGCCTGTCGGTCGAAGAGGCCCGCATCGCCGCGCTGGACGCCACGCAGAAGACGGTGCGCCGCCTGACCTTCCTGCAGGACACCGTGCACCGCCCGCTGCTGAGCCAGACGGCGCGTGAACACGGCATCAATTTTTCGATCCTGAGCGGCCGCTTCGGCCAGATCAAGTCCACCTCCTGCGGCCAGGTCACGGTGTCCATCGAGGGCGACGCCGGCCGCGTGCGCGCCGCGCTGGCCAGCCTGGCGGCCGAGGGCGTCAGGGTCGAGGAGCAAGCCGCATGAACGACATCCTTGCAGCCCTGTTCAGCCACGTGGACTGGCGCGACATCGCCTGGGCTTCCGTCGACACGCTGGCCATGCTGGGCGGCTCGCTGGCGTTGACCTTGCTGCTCGGCCTGCCGCTGGGCATCGGGCTGTTCCTGGTGAGCCCGAAGCAACTGCTTTCGTCGCCCAAGGTGTACGCGGCGCTGTCGTTCGCGGTCAACGTGCTGCGTTCGCTGCCGTTCGTGATCTTGCTGATCGCGATGATTCCGGTCACGGTCGCGCTCACCGGCACCTCGCTCGGTGTGGCCGGCTCGATCCCGTCGCTGGTGGTGGCGGGCACGCCTTTCTTCGGGCGCCTGGTGGAGTCGGCGCTGCGCGAGGTGGACCACGGCATCGTCGAGGCTTCGCTGGCGATGGGCGCCAACACCCGGCAGGTCGTCTTCGGTGCGCTGCTGTGGGAGGCGCTGCCCGGCATCCTGGCCGCGGCGACGGTGACCGCCATCGCGCTGGTGTCGTACACGGCGCTGGCCGGCGTGGTCGGCGGCGGCGGGCTGGGCGACCTGGCGATCCGTTATGGCTACCAGCGCTTCCAGCTCGACGTGATGTTCATCACCGTGGTCCTGCTGCTGCTGATCGTGCAGGCCTTGCAAAGCGCCGGCCAGCGGATGGTGCTGCATTTCAGCCGCTGATTGTTTATTTCCTCAACCCCCCCGAAAGCACACGATGAAGAAACTGCTCGCCCTGGCGGCACTGGCCTGGGCCATGACCGTGAACACCACCGCGCAAGCCGCCGACAAGCTGGTGATCGGCGCCAGCCCGACGCCGCATGCCGAGATTTTGGAGCAGCTGCGCCCGATGCTGCTGAAGGAAGGCGTGGAGCTGGACATCAAGGTCTTCACCGACTACGTGCAGCCCAACGTGCAGCTGGCCGAGAAACGCATCGACGCCAACTTCTTCCAGCACAAGCCGTTCATGGACGAATTCAATCGCACGCGGGGCACCAGCATCCAGGCGGTGGCCGATGTGTTCATCGCGCCGTTCGGCGCCTATTCGCGCAAGCTGCAGAAGATCGGCGACCTGAAGGAGGGCGCCATGGTGGCCATCCCCAACGACGCGGTGAATGGCGGCCGCGCGCTGCAATTGCTGCACCAGGCTGGCGTGATCCAGCTGGCCGACCCGAAGAACAACATGGCGACCGAGAAGGACATCGTGGCCAACCCCAACAAGATCCGCATCAAGCAACTGGAAGCGCCGATGCTGCCGCGCGCCCTGGGCGAGGTGGACCTGGCGGTGATCAACACCACCTTCGCGCTGGAGGCCAAGCTCGACCCGAACAAGGACGCGTTGTTCCTGGAAGGCGACAAGTCGCTGTTCATCAACCTGCTGGCCGCCCGCGCCGACAACCGCAA
The DNA here is from genome assembly GCA_028292305.1 of Rhodoferax sp. Lineage (GTDB taxonomy): Bacteria > Pseudomonadota > Gammaproteobacteria > Burkholderiales > Burkholderiaceae_C > Rhodoferax_B. The sequence continues at coordinate 1,754 of JAQGMQ010000514.1, read as the reverse complement.
CAGCCCGGCGATGCAGAAGCTGGTGCAGGCGCTGCGCTCGCCCGAGTCCAGGCAGTTCATCCTGACGCGTTTCAAGGGCAGTCTGCTGCCGGTGTTCTGAGCCCTCCCCGTTCGTTTCCACTTCAATCTTCACTCGACCCTCTGCCATGAATCCATCCGCCAAATACCGTTTCGAAACCCTCGCCGTGCACGCCGGCCACAGTGTCGACGCCGCCACCGGTGCCGTCGTCGCGCCGATCCATTTGTCCACCACGTTCGAGCGCGAGGCCGACGGCAGCTATCCGCACGGCTACCTGTATTCGCGCAACCACAACCCGAACCGCAACGGGCTCGAAGCGGCGCTGGCCGCGCTGGAGGGCGGCACGTCGAGCGCGGCCTTCGGCTCCGGGCTGGCGGCGGTGACGGCGGTGTTCCAGGGGCTGCAGCCGGGCGACCACGTGGTCGCGCCGCTGGACATCTACCACGGCACGGCCAATGTGCTGAAGCACCTGTTCGCCAAGTGGCAGGTGAGTGCCAGCTTCGTGCAGATGACCGATGTGGACGCTGTGCGCCGCGCCATGCAGCCGAACACCCGCATGGTGTGGATCGAGACCCCGTCGAACCCGCTGCTGCAGTGTGTCGACATCGCCGCCATGGCCGAGATCGCGCACCAGGGCGGCGCCCGTGCCGTGGCCGACAACACCTTCGCCTCACCGGCGCTGCAAAACCCGCTGGCCCTGGGCTGCGACCTGGTGCTGCACTCCACCACCAAGTACCTCGGCGGGCGCAGCGACGTGCTGGGCGGCGCGGTGGTCACCCGCAGCGACGACGAAGCCTTTGCCGCGATCCGCACGGCGCAGCTGTTCGGTGGCGCCGTGCCGTCGCCGTTCGACTGCTGGCTGGTGATGCGCAGCCTGCCCACGCTGCCCTACCGCATGCAGGCGCACTGCGCCAACGCGCGCAAGGTGGCCAACTTTCTGCACGCGCACCCCAAGGTCTCGGCGGTGCATTACCCGGGCCTGGAAGAAAACCCGTTCCACGCCTTGGCGAAGCGCCAGATGCGCGACTTCGGCGGCATGTTGTCGTTCGAGACCCGCGCCGGCAAGGAGGCCGCGATGACGCTGGCCGCGCACGTGCAAGTCTTCACCCGCGCCACCAGCCTGGGCGGCGTGGAAAGCCTGATCGAACACCGCGCGTCGATCGAAGGGCCGGAGAGCAAGACGCCGCAGGGCCTGCTGCGCGTGTCGGTCGGCCTGGAACATGCCGACGACCTGATCGACGACCTGGCCCAGGCCCTGGACCGCTGTGCCTGAAGCCGCGGGCAGCCCCGGGCGCCGCACGGCGCTGGTCGCCATCGTGCTGGCGCAGTGGCTGGGCACCTCGCTGTGGTTCAGCCCCAGCGGGGCGGCCGAGGGGCTGATGGCGCGCTGGCAGATCGACGCGGTCAGCTTCGGCTGGTTGATCGCGGCCACGCAGCTGGGGTTCATCGCCGGCACCATCGGCTTCGCGGCCACGGCGGCGGCGGACCGGTTCTCGGCCAGCCGCATCTTCGCGCTCAGCAGCGCCATCGGCGCGGTGGCCAACGCGGCGCTGATCGTGCCCGGCCTGGGTTATGACGCCGCCTGGGCGCTGCGTTTCGCCGTGGGCCTGTGCATGGCCGGGGTCTATCCGCTGGGCATGAAGATGGTGGTGCAGTGGGTCGGCGGCAAACCAGCCGCGGCGCTGGCCTGGCTGGTGGGCATGCTGACGCTGGGCACGGCCATGCCGCACGGGCT
>JAQGMQ010000770.1 GCA_028292305.1 Rhodoferax sp. | reverse complement strand
CGCAGGCCGAAGTCGATCCTCTCGAGCGTCATGTAGCCGGCTTCGATCTTGGAAAAGTCGAGCACTTCGTCGATGATGGTGAGCAGCGACTCGGAAGCCGTGCGCACCGTGTCGAGGTAGTCGTGCTGCTCTTCGGTGAGCGGGGTGTCGAGCACGAGCCCGGTCATCCCGATGATGGCGTTCATCGGGGTGCGGATCTCGTGGCTCATGTTGGCCAGGAAATCGCTCTTGGCCTGGCTCGCGGCGTCGGCGGCTTCCTTGGCCAGCTGCAGCGCTTCCTGGGCGCGTTTCTGGTCGCTGATGTCGACGAAGGTGGCGATCAGGCCGCCGGGCGAACCGTCGGGCTTGCGAAAGCCGCGCGACCAGCGCACCGTCTGGTGGATCTTGCCGTCCAGGTGGCGGCGCGGCATCACGGCGCGCACGGTGGCGCCTTCGTTGATGATGCGCAGGTCTTCCTGGTGTTGCGTTTCGCGTTGGGCCGGCGTGAGCGCGGCCAGCTCGAGTACGGTCTTGCCGAGCATGTCGTCGCCGACGTTGGCCAGGGTTTCGCGGTAAGTCTTGTTGATGCCGAGGTAACGGCCTTCGGCGTCCTTGTACAGGATGGCCACCGGAATGGTGTCCATCAGCACCTGTTGAAAGGCCAACTGCTCGGCCACCTGGGTCTGCAGGCGCTTGCGCTCGCTGATGTCCTCAATGACCCAGATTGCCGCGCGGCTGTGGCCTTGCGTGGACACTCCGCGGCCGGAAACCATCCCGGCAAAGACTTCGCCGTCGAGCCGGTGCAACGGCCACTCGAGCGAGACCGGCTGGCCCCGCGCCAGTTGCGGCCCGACCACCGCCCCGAAGGCGGCGTAGTTCTCGGCGTTGCCGAACATGAGTTGCGTGGGCTGGTTCAGCAGCAGTTCTTCGGAGCCGCGAAGGATGTCGGTGAACCCACGGTTGAGCTGCTTGATGAGGCCGTCGGCGGTGAAGATCAGGCCGGAAGGGTTGTTGTCGAAGATGGCGCGCTGCTGTTCGATCAGTTGCCGCATGGCCTGTGCCGAGCGCTCGGCCTCGATGACCGCCTCTTCGCCCGATGCGGCCGCGAAGATCGCCTCCAGCGTCGGCTGGTTATCGGCCGTCACGCCAGGCGACACGCCGAACGTCAGACGCAGCCCGTGCCGACCTCCGGCTTCGAAGCGTTCCGGCACGACGTCCACAAGGCCGAGGCCGGCATCGGGTGGCATCGGCGCGGACGACAGGAAGGTTAGCGTGGCGATGGCGCTTCCACCGGCTTCCTCGGCGTCGCAACGCAGCGCGATGTGCGGCGGCGGGTCGCTCCTGGAACTCACGCCGAGCAGATGGCGGCACAGCGCCGGCAACAGGGTGGCGACCGTGCTGGCGGCGTCGGCATCGGGATTGGCGTTTGGGGAACCTGCCGCCGGTCTGGCATGGAGCGTCGCCAGGGCGTCGACCAGCTTGCTGGCCGCGAGCAGGCCGGAATCGGGGCCGTAGAGGCTGGTGTGTCCGGTCCAGGAAGAGGAGCGCATGGTCAGCGGGTCACGGAAAAGGTCGCGTGGACCGGTGCTTGCGCGGTGGCTGGCGACGCGCCGCTTGGGCGACGGGCCTGCGGCCGGCGCCACCACGGATCAACGAATTCGAGAAGCGTCATCGGTTCCCATAGAGAGCACATGCGGAGAAGCCAGGGCGAGGTTCAATCCCGCGACGATAACATTTGGTAACGGGTCGCACAACCGGGCAACGCCACCCAGGCCGGCCCGCCGGCCCCGAGTGTGGCCCATGGCAAGCACGGCTCAAATCGCCGCTTCCAGCCCGCTCTTGAAATGCGCCTGCATGCCCTGCACCGCGCCGCTGGCGTTGCGCGCCAGCAGGGCCGCCATCACCGCGGCATGTTCCTGCAGCGACTCGGCCACCCGGCCCGACTTGAGCAGCGAGTTGTGCCGGTTCAGCTTCATCACCTTGCGCAGGTCGGCCACCATCTGGTCGCGCCAGCGGTTGTCGGCGATCTCGAGCAGGCGCATGTGGAAGCGTTCGTTGATGGCGAAGAACAGCTCGCTGTCGTTCACAGCCGCTTCCAGCTCGGCGTGCAGCGACTGCAGTTCCTGCAGCTGGGCGTCGGTGGCGCAGGTGGCCACCACGCCGGCGGCGTCGCTTTCAAGCAGGCTCAGCAGGTGGTAGACGTCGGCCAGGTCGCGTTCGGACACCTCGGTCACGTACGCGCCGCGGCGCACCTTCATCGTGACCAGGCCCTCGGTGGCCAACACCTTCAAGGCCTCGCGCAGGGGCGTGCGGCTGATGCCGTATTCCTCGGCCAGCTTCAACTCGTCGATCCAGGCGCCGGGCACGAGTTCGCGGTTGAAGATACGCTGGCGCAACAGCTCCGCCACTTCTTCGTAGAGCGCGCGGGGGGTGAGGGTCAGGGCTGACATGGCGCCTATTCTAGGTGAATCTAATTTTGCATCAATAATTATGAATGATGTAGACTCCGACCCAACCCGCGTTGCCTGATTCACGCCTGGCGCGTCTGCAACGTTTGTCCAGATCGATTACGTTTAGCCCCGTCTGACCACGAGCCACGCTCCGACCGCAATGACCAACCCAACTCCTGAATTCAATCCGTCGGACCTGGCCGCATGGAACAAGGCGGCCGCCAAATCGGCGCCCGGCGGTGACGTGGCGGCACTCGGCTGGGCCACGCCCGACGGCATCACCGTCAAGCCGCTCTACACCGCCGAGGACACGGCCGGCCTGGCCTACACCAACACCTTACCCGGCTTCGAGCCTTACATCCGCGGCCCGCAGGCCACGATGTACGCGGTGCGGCCGTTGACGATTCGCCAATACGCGGGCTTTTCGACCGCCGAAGAATCGAACGCCTTCTACCGCAAGGCGCTGGCCGCGGGCGGGCAGGGCGTGAGCGTGGCCTTCGACCTGGCCACGCACCGCGGCTACGACAGCGACCACCCGCGCGTGACGGGCGACGTGGGCAAGGCCGGCGTGGCCATCGACAGCGTGGAGGACATGAAAATCCTGTTCGACCAGATCCCGCTCGACAAGGTGAGCGTGAGCATGACCATGAACGGCGCGGTGCTGCCGGTGCTGGCCGGCTACGTGGTGGCGGCCGAGGAACAGGGCGTGCCGCAGGACCTGCTCTCGGGCACGATCCAGAACGACATCCTCAAAGAGTTCATGGTGCGCAACACCTACATCTACCCGCCCG
>JAQGMQ010000480.1 GCA_028292305.1 Rhodoferax sp. | reverse complement strand
CACCTTGCCGATGCCGTGGCCGCAAAATTCGCGCACGATCGAGAAGCCCTGCGCTTCGGCGAACTTCTGGATCGCATGGCCCACGTCGCCCAGCCGCGCGCCGGGTTTGACCTGCATGATGCCGTGCCACATGGCGTCGAAGGTCACGGCGCACAGGCGCTTGGCGGCGATCGACGCGTCGCCGATGAGGTACATGCGGCTGTTGTCGCCGAACCAGCCGTCCTTGGTGATCACGGTGACATCGATGTTCATGATGTCGCCCTTCTTCAGCGGTTTCTCGTTCGGGATGCCGTGGCAGACCACATGGTTGAGCGAGGTGCACAGGTGGCCGGGGTAGGGCGGATAACCCGGCGGCTGGTAGCCGATGGTGGCCGAGCGCGTGCCCTGCTGCTTCATGTATTCGGCCGACAGCCGGTCGATTTCCATCGTGGTGACGCCGGCCTGCACGTGGGGCGTGAGGTAGTCCAGCACTTCCGAGGCCAGCCGGCAGGCTTCGCGCATACCCGCAATGCCGGCCGCGTCTTTGTAAGTAATGCTCATGCCGGAATTATCCCACTGCCGGTAACTGGTTGCAGCTTGCAGGCCATAGTCAGTTCCGCCGCCGGGCCGCCTCAAGGCGGAACGCGCCCCTTCGGGGGGCAGCGACGACACGTAGCGCCGAGCGTGGGGGCGATGCCACCGGGGTTAAAATCCTGGGTTTTCCCGTACCTCCCTTCCGACAGTCCCGTCCGGCCCCAGTCAGCGGCCGCACCGAATAGACGGATTTCAAGCCAGCTTCACCCTTCACCGCCATTCACCAGGCCGCCAACGTGACCTCGCACACCGCACCCCATTCCGTGACCCAAGTGACCCAGTTCGACGGCGGCAACGCCTTGAGCGACTTCCGCGCGCAGCAGCTGTTGCCCCGCCTGCAAAAGATCCACGAAAAAATCAGCGGTGTGGCGGCGCGGTTCGTGCACCTGGTGGCCTCCGACCACACACCCGATGCGGCTGAGCAAGCCGGCTGGCAGGCGCTGTTGACCTATGGCGACCGCTACGCCGGCCCGACCGATGGCCCGGCGTTCATCGTCAGCCCGCGGCTGGGCACGGTGTCGCCCTGGGCGTCCAAGGCCACCGACATCGCCCACAACTGCGGCCTGGCCGTGAAGCGCATCGAACGCCTGACCGAATACCGCGTCACGCTGAAGTCGGGCCTTTCGGGCCTGCTCGGCAAGGCCAGCCTGAACGAAGCGCAACGCACCGAGATTGCCGCGCTGCTGCACGACCGCATGACCGAAAGCCTGCTGTTCGAGCGCGCCGAAGCTGCTCGCCTGTTCGAGACCCTGCAGCCCGCGCCGCTGGCCACCATCGACGTGCTTGGCGGCGGCCAGGCCGCGTTGCAGGCGGCCAACCGCAGCTTCGGCCTGGCGCTGGCCGAGGACGAGATCGACTACCTCGACAAGGCCTTCACCCAGCTGCAGCGCAACCCGAGCGACGTCGAGCTGATGATGTTCGCCCAGGCCAACAGCGAACACTGCCGCCACAAGATTTTCAATGCCGAGTTCACCATCGACGGCGCGGCCCAGGGCAAGAGCCTATTCGGCATGATCCGCAATACCCATCAGCTCGCGCCGGCGCACACCGTGGTCGCCTACTCCGACAACGCTTCGGTGATGGAAGGCCTGCAGATCGACCGCTTCCAGGCCAGCGAAGGTGGTGCCGGCAGCTATGCGAAACACAGCGCGTTGAGCCATGTGCTGATGAAGGTGGAAACCCATAACCACCCGACCGCCATTTCACCTTTCCCCGGCGCTTCGACGGGTGCCGGCGGCGAGATCCGCGACGAAGGCGCCACCGGCCGCGGCTCGCGGCCCAAGGCCGGGCTGACCGGGTTCACGGTGTCCAAGCTCTGGCCTGCGCCGAACGACGTGCACTACGGCAAGCCCGAGCACATCGCCAGCCCGCTGCAGATCATGGTCGAAGGCCCGCTGGGCGGCGCCGCCTTCAACAACGAAGTCGGCCGGCCCAACCTGCTCGGCTATTTCCGCGAATACGAGCAGACCGTGGCGTCCGACGTGGACAGCATCCGCCGCGGCTACCACAAGCCCATCATGATCGCCGGCGGCCTGGGCTCCATCGACGCCGGGCAGACGAAGAAAATCGAATTCCCCGCCGGCTCGCTGCTGATCCAGCTTGGCGGTCCGGGCATGCGCATCGGCATGGGCGGCAGCGCGGCCAGCTCGATGGCCACCGGCGCCAACGCCGCCGAGCTCGACTTCGACTCGGTGCAGCGCGGCAACCCCGAGATCGAACGCCGGGCGCAGGAGGTGATCAACCGGTGCTGGCAACAGGGCGACAAGAATCCGATCCTGGCCATCCACGACGTGGGTGCCGGCGGCCTGTCGAACGCCTTTCCCGAGCTGACCAACGACGCCGGCCGCGGCGCGCGATTCGACCTGCGCGCCGTGCCGCTCGAAGAAAGTGGCATGAGCCCGAAAGAGATCTGGTGCAACGAAAGCCAGGAGCGTTATGTGCTGGCCATCGCGCCGGAGTCTCTGGCGCAGTTCACCGCGTTTTGCGAGCGCGAGCGGTGTCCGTTTTCGGTGGTGGGTGTGGCCACCGAGGAACGGCAGTTGGTCGTGGCTGACGGCGGCCTGCCCCTCACCCCAGCCCTCTCCCCGGAGGGGCGAGGGAGCCATGCCACGGCGGCCCAGCGGGTCGAGGTGGACTCGCTTTCTACCCCGCATGCGGGAGAGGGCCGGGGTGCGGGCGCTGGTGCCGCCAACGGCGCACCAGTCGACATGCCCATGAATGTGTTGCTCGGCAAGCCGCCCAAGATGCACCGCGACGTCAAGACCGTCACCCGCAAATTCGCGCCCCTCGAACTTACCGGCGTCTCGCTGCAGCAGGCCGCCATCGACGTGCTGGCCCACCCGACCGTCGCCTCCAAGCGCTTCCTCATCACCATCGGCGACCGCACCGTCGGCGGCATGACCCACCGCGACCAGATGGTCGGCCCGTGGCAGGTGCCCGTGGCCGATTGCGCCGTGACGCTGGCCGACTACAGCGGCTTCGGCGGCGAGACCATGAGTCTTGGTGAACGCACGCCGCTGGCCGCCATCGACGCGCCGGCCTCGGGCCGCATGGCGGTGGCCGAAGCCATCACCAACCTGCTGGCCGCGCCCATCGACCTGCCGCGCGTCAAGCTGTCCGCCAACTGGATGGCCGCCTGCGGTGAGCCGGGCGAAGACGCCGCGCTGTATGCCACCGTCCAGGCCGTCGGCATGGCGCTTTGCCCTGCGCTCGGCATTTCGATCCCGGTCGGCAAGGACAGCCTGTCGATGCGCACCCAGTGGAAGGACGACGCGGCCAACGCCAAGAAGGTCACCTCGCCGGTGAGCCTGATCGTCACCGCGTTCGCCACCTTGCCCGATGTGCGCGGCACACTCACGCCGCAGCTGAACCGCGACGAACTCGATACGACGCTGGTGCTGGTCGACCTGGGCCGCGGCCAGCACCGCATGGCCGGCAGCATCCTGGCCCAGGTGCTGAACCAGGTCGGCGACGTGGCCCCTGACCTCGACGATCCGCAGGACCTGGTGAACCTGGTCAAGGCCGTGAACGCCTTGCGCGCCCAGGGCCGCATCCTGGCGTACCACGACCGCAGCGACGGCGGGCTGTTTGCCGCGGCCTGCGAAATGGCTTTTGCCGGCCACGTCGGCGTGTCACTCAACGTTGACATGTTGGTGATCGAAGGCGACGGCATCTCCGACAGCCGCATGGACAGCGGCGACGCCAAGAACTGGGCCAGCCAGATCAGCGCGCGCCGCGAAGAACTCACCCTCAAGGCGCTGTTCACCGAAGAGCTGGGCGTGCTGCTCCAGGTGCGCACCGAAGAGCGCAACGCCGTGATGCAGACCCTGCGCGAACACGGGCTCAGCAAGTACAGCCACTTCGTCGGCAAGACCCGTCCCGCGGCGTCGAGCATCCAGGCCGGCGTGGGCGAAGTGCAGGTCTGGCGCGACACCAAGGCCGTGTTCAGCGCCAAGCTGGCCGACCTGCACCAGGTGTGGGACAGTGTCAGCTGGAAGATCAACCAGCAGCGCGACAACCCGGCCGGTGCCGACGCCGAACACGCCGCCGTCGGCGCCGAAAACGACCCGGGCCTGCATGTGTTCCTGCCCGCGAAGCCAGTCACTTCGCTGGCCGCGCCGGCGCTGATGCTGACGCGCCCCAAGGTGGCCGTGTTGCGCGAGCAGGGCGTGAATTCGCACGTGGAAATGGCCTATGCCTTCACCGAAGCCGGCTTCGAAGCCTTCGACGTGCACATGACCGACCTGCAGACGGGCCGCGCCCAATTGGCCGACTTCAAGGCGGTCGTGGCCTGTGGTGGATTCAGCTATGGCGACACGCTGGGCGCCGGCATCGGTTGGGCCCGCAGCATCACCTTCAACCCGGCGCTGGCCGCGCAGTTCGGCGCGTTTTTTGCGCGGCAGGACACGCTGGGCCTGGGCGTCTGCAACGGCTGCCAGATGTTTGCCGAATTGGCCGACATCATCCCCGGCGCCGAGGCCTGGCCGCGTTTCACCACCAACCGCAGCGAGCGTTTCGAGGCGCGGCTGTCGATGGTCGAAGTGCTGGAGTCGCCGAGCGTGTTCTTCAAGGGCATGGCCGGCAGCCGCCT
>JAQGMQ010000460.1 GCA_028292305.1 Rhodoferax sp. | reverse complement strand
GCATCATCTTGGTGGACAGCATCCACATCAGGATGTCGCGGGTCTTCTTGGTCGGGAAGAAGGCCATCGAATAGGCCGCCGGGATGGCGATCAGCAGGCCCAGGATCGTCGAGCCCAGGCTGGTGATCAGCGAGTTCTTGGCGAACGAGAGGTAGTCGCTGCGCTGCTGCACTTCGACGAAGCTGGCCAGCGTGGGCGTAAAGAACAGCTGCGAGGCGATGGCCTGGCCTTCGGTCTTGAACGCCGTGAGGCCGAGCCACAACAACGGGAAGAACAGGAACAGCGCCACGCCCCAGGCACACACCGTGCGGACGATCGGAAAGGGTTTCTTTTTCAACATGGGATGCTCCGGTCAGTCCAGGTTCTTGCCGACCATGCGGATCAGGAACACCGCCGCGATGTTGGCCAGCACCACCGCAAACAGCGCACCGGCCGAGGCCACGCCAACGTCGAAATTCATCAGCGCCTGCTTGAAGATCAGGAACGCGAGGTTGGTGCTGTCGTTGCCCGGTCCGCCACCGGTGGTGGTGAAGATTTCGGCGAACACGCTCAACAGGAAAATCATCTCGATCATCACCACCACGGCAATCGACCGTCCCATGTGCGGCAGCACCAGGTACCAGAACTTGTCGAACCGGGTGGCGCCGTCCATGCCGGCGGCGTCCATCTGTTCGTGGTCGAGCGACTGCAGCGAGGTGATGAAGATCAGGCAGGCAAAGGGCAGCCATTGCCACGACAGCATGATGATCACCGACAGCAGCGGGTAGTCGGTCATCCAGTCGATCGGCGTCAGGCCGAAGAACTGCCACACGTGTGCGAACACGCCGTAGATCGGATTCATCATCATGTGCTTCCACAGCAGCGCATTCACCGTGGGCATGACGAAGAACGGCGAGATCAACAGCACCCGCACGATGCCCTGGCCGGGGAATGGTTCGTTGACCAGCAGCGCCAGGCCGATACCCAGCACCACCGTGATCACGATCACCGAGCCCAGCAGCTGGATGGTGTGCATGACCGACGGCCAGAAGTCCGGGTCGGTCATGAAGTAGTGGAAGTTCTCGAGCCCGACGAAGCCGGTCTCGCCGGGTTGCATCAGGTTGTAGTGAATGGCTGAGAAATACAGCGTCATCACCAGCGGAACGATCATCCACAGGAACAGTGTGATGATGGACGGCGCCATCAGGGCGCGGGGCAGGAAACGTTGCATGGTGGGCTTTCGTGTGACGTGCGGGATGCGGCGGCACCGCCCTCACCCCGGCCCTCTCCCGCACGCGGGAGAGGGAGGAAGTCCGGCTACCGACCCATGCGGGCGGGAGCCATCCGGTATTACCCCCTCTCCCGCGTGCGGGAGAGGGTTGGGGTGAGGGCCGCTGCGGCCGTCACCTTATTTCTTGTAATAACCGCCCTTGGTCATCTCGCGCTCGGCTGCGGTCTGCGACGTCTTCAGAGCCGCGTCCACGGTGACCTTGCCGGCCAGCGCCGCGCTCATCTGCTGACCCACGGCGATGCCGATGGCCTGGAACTCAGGAATCGACGCGAACTGCACACCCACGTACGGCGACTTCGGCAGCGTGCTGTCGTTCGGATTGGTGGTGTTGATAGCCTTGAGTTCTTCAGGTGCGAACTTCGCGACCTTCTGGAAATCGGCGTTGGCATAGGTCGACTTGCGGGTGCCGGTGGGCACGGCGATCCAGCCTTCTTCCTTGGCGACCAGGTTCACGTATTCCTTGGACGTGGCCCAGGCGATGAACTTCTGCGCGAGCTCGGGCTTCTTGGAAGAAGCCGGCACGGCCAGGTTCCACGACCACAGCCAGTTGGCGCCCTTGGGCGTGACGGCGGTGGGCGCCTGGGTGAAGGCCACCTTGTCGGCCACCTTGGACTGCTTCGGATCGCTGATGAACGAGGCGGCAATGGTCGCGTCGATCCACACGCCGCACTTGCCTTCGTTGAACAGCGCCAGGTTTTCATTGAAGCTGTTGGCCGATGCGCCGGGCGGGCCGTATTTCTTCATCAGGTCGACGTATTGGTTGATCGCGTCATGCCAGGGCTTGGTGTCGATCTGCGGCTTCCAGGCGGTGTCGAACCACTGGCCACCGTAGGTGTTGACCATCGTGCTCAGGAAGGCCATGTTGTCGCCCCAGCCCGGCTTGCCGCGCAGGCACAGGCCGTAGACGCCCTTGGCCGGATCGTGGATCTTGGAGACGATGTTGGCCATCTCGGTCCAGGTCGGGTTGGCTGGCATCGTGAGGCCCGCGGCCTTGACCAGGTCGGCGCGGTACATGGTCATCGAGCTTTCGCCGTAGAACGGCGCGGCGTAGAGCTTGCCTTCGTAGGTCAGGCCGCTGCGGATGGCCGGCAGCAGGTCGTCGACGTCATAGGCGGCGTCGGTGTTGATCGGGGCGAGCCAGCCCTTCTTGGACCAGATCGGTGCTTCGTACAGGCCGATGGTCATCACGTCGAACTGGCCACCCTTGGTGGCGATGTCGGTGGTGACGCGCTGGCGCAGCACGCCTTCTTCGAGCGTGACCCACTTGACCTTGACGTCGGGGTTGGCGGCTTCGAAGTGTTTGGACAGCTTCTGCATCGTGATCATGTGGCCGTTGTTCACGGTGGCGACCACGAGGTCGGTGGCGAGTGCGCCGGTGCTGCCCAGCAGGCCGACGGCACCGAGGGTCATGGACGCGATGGCGACTGCGCAAATCTTGAATTTCATGGATGTCTCCTGAGTGTTCTACGAACCCGCAGCCGCAAGAAGACGCAGCCGTTCGGTCACGAGATCGTAAGAGTCCACTCAAGCGCAGGCCGATACCCAGAAAGCTAGTTGTTGTACTTTTTTGCGCGCACCGACTGGTAAAAACCCTGGACATGCAAGAAATAGTATCTGTCTGGGCGCTTTCTGGTGCAAGTCACGCGCGTTGCGACCGCATCACGCGGTTTGGCCGAAACCGTCGAGCACGTTGACCGTGTTGGTGCCCACTTCTGCCACGGCATAACCGCCCTCGAAGACGAACACGGTGGGCAGACCGGCTGCCGCCAGGTCGGCGCCGACCTGCAGGAAGTCGGCGCTCTGCAATTGGAAGCCCGAGATCGGGTCGCCCGCGAAAGTGTCCACGCCGAGCGACACCACCATCGCATCGGCACCGAAGGCACGGATGCGCTGCAACGCCAGCGCCAAGGCTTCGCGCCACACCGCGAAATCGGTGCCACGCGGCAATGGCAGATTCAGGTTGGCGCCCAGGCCCGCACCCGCACCCTGCTCGTCCGCATAACCCAGGTAATACGGATATTCGGTGTGTGGATCGCCATGCAGACTGGCGAAAAACACGTCGGGCCGGTCGTAGAAGATCGCTTGCGTTCCGTTGCCATGGTGAAAGTCGACATCGAGCACCGCCACCCGGGCCGCACCCGCGTCGCGAAAAGACTGCGCCGCGATGGCGGCGTTGTTCAGGAAGCAATAGCCGCCGAAGAAGTCGGCGCCCGCGTGGTGGCCCGGCGGCCGCGTGAGCGCAAACGCAGAACGCATGCCCCCACTTACGAGCCGGGCCGCCGTTAGCGCGCAACAGGCACCGGCCCGCGCCGCCTGCCAGGTGCCCGACGTGAGCGGCGAACCCGCATCGTAAGAAAACAGCCCCATGCGCGCGGGGAAACTCGCCGGCAACACATCGGAGCGAAACGTGCGGATCGGCCAATACGACGGAAACGCGTCGCGCTGCGCGTTCGCCGGGTCGAGCGCCACCCACTCGTGCCACGCGCCGGTGAGGAAGTCGACGTAGCGCTCGGCGTGCACGCGGGTGATGGCGGCATTGTCGAAATCATCCGGCGCCCGCACCGTGCCGAGCTGGCGGCGTTCGAGTTCCTGCAGCACGAAGTCGGCCCGGGCGGGGATTTCGAAACAAGGCACGAGTTCGCCACGGAACATTTCGACTTTGCCGTGGTGCAGGGCGTGGTGGTGGTTGTAGATGGTGATCATGGGGTGCTTGTCAAAGGAACCCGTGCTGAGGGCCTTTGCAGGACATCGTCACTTTATGCCCAGGACCTGGTCAGCAATTCGTCCAGTGCATCCGCGATAGCTTGTCCCTGCTCGGCAAGGGACCCGATATGTTCGCCCAACTGCTCAAGCGCAACGGAGACCATGTCCAGCGGGTGCAAGACCACGCGGATACCCTCCACTTCGAACATGGGATTCATGCGTGAACCAACGCTCGGCGTATCGCCGGGCAAGGCGCTTCGGATTACCAGCGGCACGGCCATTCTCCTCCGATAGCGATCGAACTGAGAGGACTGAACCAACACCACGAAAGGTATGGATGCACGCAACGGCCCCTTGTTGCGATGGACATCGAATTGCGCCATTACAGGGTGGAGTGCTCGTCGGCGAAGGAGCCGACCTCCGCGTGAAAGCCATTCCAATCGGCCACGCACGCATCGGCGGTTTGCTGGCGCACGCGATTAGCCTTTCGCCGGCTTTCAACAAACTCCGCCAGCAATAATTCCATCGTGGCGGAGAGGTTGGTGGTGTATGTCTTCGCCTGGGTTACCAGATCTTCACTGAGCGTCAAGTTAACCGGGCGTTTACGAACCGGACTGGCGATCGTCTCCATGTGCAATCCTTTCGGTAGAAATCATGCGCATATTATGCGCATGATTACATCTCTGGGCAATGGTTGTGCAAAGATGGTTTACCGCGCCAGCACCGCCTCCAAAGCCGCCCCGGTCGCCGTACGCAAGCGCACCACTTCCTCCGGCGGCGCCGCAGCCACCACACGCCCGCCGCCGTTGCCGCCGTCCGGCCCCAGGTCGATCACCCAATCGGCCTCGGCGATCACGTCCAGGTCGTGTTCGATCACCACCACGCTGTGGCCGCCATCGACCAGGCGGTGCAGCACACGGATGAGCTTTTCGACATCGGCCATGTGCAGCCCCACGGTGGGTTCGTCCAGCACATACAAAGTGTGCGGCGCCTTTTGTCCGCGGCGGGTGACATCGTCGCGGACCTTGCTGAGTTCGGTGACCAGCTTGATGCGCTGGGCTTCGCCGCCGGACAGCGTGGGCGATGGCTGGCCGAGCGTCAGGTAGCCCAGGCCTACGTCTTTCAGCAACTGCAGCGGATGGCCGATGTTGGGCATGGCGGCAAAGAAGTCGACGGCTTCGTCGACCTCCATCTGCAGCACGTCGCCGATGCTCTTGCCGCGCCAGGTGACGGCCAGCGTCTCCGGGTTGAAACGTGCGCCGTGGCAGGTTTCGCACTTGACCTTCACGTCGGGCAGGAAGCTCATGGCGATGGTGCGGATGCCCTGGCCTTCGCAGCCGGGGCAGCGGCCTTCGCCGGTGTTGAACGAGAACCGCGCCGGGCCATAGCCGCGGGCGCGCGCCTCCAGCGTTTCGGCGAACAGCTTTCGGATCGTGTCCCAGAAACCGATGTAGGTGGCCGGGCAGGAACGCGGCGTCTTGCCGATCGGCGTCTGGTCGACTTCGAGCACGCGGTCCACCGTTTCGAAACCGGTCAGGGTGCGGCAGCCGGTCCAGGCGATCTGGTCGCCCGCGGCCCAGGCGTCGCGGCCAGCGCGGGTCGAATGCTGCTGCACCGCGGCCTGTACGTTGGTCAGCAACACATCGCGGGCCAGCGTGGATTTGCCCGAGCCGCTGACGCCGGTGACGGCCACCAGCCGGCGCAAGGGCACGTGGGCTTCGACGTCCTGCAGGTTGTGCAGGTTGGCGCCGAACACCGAAAGCCAGCGCTGCACATAGGGCAACGCGGCCTCGGCCGCGGCGGCGGTCACGGCGTCGGCCTGCTTCTTCTTGCGCTGCTTCGGCGTCAGCTCCGCATAGGGTTGCGCGGGTGCGGCCGGCACGATGCGCGTGGCTTCGTCCGCCACCAGCGGCAGCGCGCCCGCGTCGCTCACCATGCGGCGGATCTGCAGCGGGTGCTTCATGGCGTGCATCAGGTAGCGGCCGGTCACGGAGTCGGCAGCCGCTGAAATATCGGCCACCGTGCCTTCGGCCACCAGCCGGCCACCGCGCTTGCCCGCGCTCGGGCCGATGTCGATGATGTGGTCGGCGCGGCGAATGGTGTCTTCGTCGTGTTCCACCACCACCAGCGTGTTGCCCTTCTCGCCGAGCTTGTGCAGCGCGTTGAGCAGGATGTGGTTGTCGCGCGCGTGCAGGCCGATGGTCGGCTCGTCGAGGATGTAGCACACGCCCTGCAGGTTGCTGCCCAGTTGCGCCGCCAGCCGGATGCGCTGCGCCTCGCCGCCTGAAAGCGTGGGCGCGCCGCGGTCGAGCGTCAGGTAGCCCAGGCCCACCTCTTCGAGGAATTCGAGGCGGCTCTTGATCTCGGGCACCAGGTCGCGGGCGATGTCGGTCTGGCGCGGGCTCATGTGGCCGGCCTCCTGCAACCTGGCCACCCATTTGCGGATGTCGGTGACGCTGAGGCTGGCGATGTCGGTGATGGCCACGCCGTCGAAGCGCACGGCGCGGGCGGTGGCGTTCAGGCGCGTGCCTTCGCAGGTCGGGCAGGCCTGGTCGCCGACGTCTTCGGCTTCAGGCTCGGCGAAGGTTTGTTCGCGGCCCTTGTTGTCGTCGTCGCGCACCGAGTCGTCGAACACCTGGCGCTGGTCCTTGGTGAGTTTGACGCCGGTGCCAACGCAGTCGGGGCACCAGCCGTGTTTGCTGTTGTAGCTGAACAGCCGCGGATCGAGTTCGGCATAACTGGTGCTGCACACCGGGCAGGCCCGCTTGGTGGAGAACGCCAGCAGCTGGCCGATGTGCGCCGTGGGCGTGCCGTCTTCCATCGCTGACTTGAGCATGCCCAGATCGCTGAGCACATGCACCACGCCCTTGCCATGTTCGAGCGCGGTGGCCAGTGCCTGGCGCAGCATGGCCTCGTTTTCAGGCGCGATGTCCAGGCTGGCCACGGGCAGCTCCACCGTGTGTTCCTTGAACCGGTCGATGCGCGGAAAGCCGGTGGTCGGCAGGAAGTTGCCATCCACCCGCAAATGCGTGAAGCCACGCGGGCGGGCCCAGTCGGCCAGCTCGGTATAGACGCCCTTGCGGTTCATCACCAGCGGCGCCAGCAGGCCGATGTGTTGCCCGCGGAAGTTGCGCATCAGCTGCGCGGCGATGCTCTCTGGCGTTTGCGGCTGCACGGCTGCGGCGTCGAAGATGCAATGCTGCGTGCCCAGCTTCACATACAGCAGGCGCAGGAAGTGCCAGACCTCGGTGGTCGTGCCCACGGTGGATTTGCGTCCGCCGCGGCTCAGGCGCTGCTCGATGGCCACGGTCGGCGGAATGCCGTAGACCGCATCCACCTCGGGCCTGCCGGCTGGTTGCACGATGCTGCGGGCATAGGCGTTCAGCGACTCGAGATAACGGCGTTGCCCTTCGTTGAACAGGATGTCGAATGCAAGCGTGGACTTGCCCGAACCGCTGACGCCAGTGACCACGTTGAACTGGCCGCGCGGGATGTCAACGCTCAGCGACTTGAGGTTGTGTTCCTTGGCGTTGACGATCTGGATGTTGGGGTTGAACGGAATCGCGACGCGTTCGGGCCGCGCCCAGATGGCCGGCATCTCGCGCACTTCATGCGTGGAGCCCAGGCCGAGTGCGGCTTCGTATTCGCGCAGCGCCTGGCCGGTGTGCGAGGTGGCGTGGTGCCGCACGTCTTCGGGCTTGCCCACGGCCACCACCTGGCCACCGCCCTCCCCGCCTTCGGGACCCATGTCGATGAGCCAGTCGCTGGCGCGGATCACGTCCAGGTTGTGTTCGATGATGACCATCGAATGGCCGGCGTCGAGCAGCTTGCGCAAGGCGCGCATGAGCTTGGCGATGTCGTCGAAGTGCAGCCCGGTGGTGGGTTCGTCGAACAGGAACAACGTGCCCTTTTTGGCCACCGGCTGGCGACTGGAACTGCCGTTCTTCGCAGCCTCGGCCAGAAAGCCCGCGAGCTTGAGCCGCTGCGATTCGCCGCCCGACAGCGTGGGCACCGGCTGGCCGAGCTTCACGTATTCCAGGCCGACGTCGACGATGGGCTGCAGCGCGCGGATCACGTCGCGGTCGGTCTCGAACACCATCGCGGCTTCGCTCACCGTGAGGTTCAGCACGTCGGCCACGTTGAACTGGGTCAGGCGGGCGTCGTGGGCGCTGCGGCGTTCGATCTTCACTTCGAGGATCTCGGGTCGGTAACGCTTGCCGTCGCAGTCGGGGCAGCGCAGGTAGACGTCGCTCAAGAACTGCATCTCGACGTGTTCGAAGCCCGATCCGCCGCAAGTCGGGCAACGTCCGTCGCCGCTGTTGAAGCTGAACTTGCTGGCCGTATAGCCACGCTGGCGCGACACGGCCGCGTTGGCAAACAATTCGCGGATCGCGTCCCAGGCGCCCACATAACTGGCCGGGTTGGAGCGCGCGGTCTTGCCGATCGGCGACTGGTCGACGAAGACCACGCCGCTCAATTGTTCTGCGCCGAGCAAACGGTCGTGTTCGCCTGGTGTTTCGGTGGCTTGGCCGAAGTGGCGCATCAGCGCGGGTGCCAACACGTCTTGCACCAGGGTCGACTTGCCCGAGCCGCTGACACCGGTGATGCACACCAGGCGCTGCAGCGGCAGTTCGATGCTGACGTCTTTCAGGTTGTGTTCGCGCGCGCCCTCGAGCACCAGGCGCGGCGTGCTGTCGGTCACGAGCTTCTTGAAGCCCATGCCGATCTGTTTGCGGCCGCCGAGGTCGGCGCCGGTCAGCGTGTCGGCATTGCGCAGGTCGTCGGTGCTGCCGTCGAACACGATCTGCCCGCCGCGTTCACCCGGGCCGGGACCCATGTCGATCATGCGGTCGGCGGCCAGCATCACCGCCGGGTCGTGTTCGACCACCACCAGCGTGTTGCCCGCATCGCGCAGCCGGTGCATGGCTTCGATGATGCGGTGCATGTCGCGCGGGTGCAGCCCGATGCTGGGCTCGTCGAGCACGAACAGCGTGTTCACCAGCGAGGTGCCGAGCGCCGTGGTGAGGTTGATGCGCTGCACTTCGCCGCCGGAAAGCGTGCGGCTTTGCCGGTCGAGCGTGAGGTAGCCGATACCGACGTCGCACAGGTATTTGAGCCGCGTGGTGATCTCTTCCAGCAACAGCTTCAGCGCCTGCGTGTCGCCATCGTTGGCGGCATGGCTGGCGTCGCTGACATGCGACGGCCCGATGCGGTCGAAGAAGCGCCGCAACCGGTCCAGCGGCAGCAGCATCAGGTCGTGCAGCGACAGACCGGGCAAGGCCTCGAGCTGGTCGCGCGACCAGGTCACGCCGGTCGGCATGAAACGCTTGCCGGCGTCGATGACGGCATCGGCGTCTTCCTTGCCGCCGATGCGCCACAGCAGGCTTTCGAGCTTGAGCCGGGCGCCGCTGCAGACGGGGCATGGCGTGTAGCTGCGGTACTTCGACAACAGCACGCGGATGTGCATCTTGTAGGACTTGGTTTCCAGGTACTCGAAGAAACGCTTCACGCCGAACCAGTGCTGGTTCCACTTGCCGTTCCAGTTCGGCGAACCGTTGACCACCCAGTATTTCTGCTCTTCGGTGAGCTTGTAGTAAGGCGTGTCGCGCGGGATGCCGGCGGCCTCGGCATGGCGCATCAGGTCGTCCTGCGCTTCTTGCCAGGCGGGGGTCTGCATCGGCTTGATGGCACCGGCGCGCAGCGTGAGCTTGTCGTTGGGAATGACCAGGCCGTAGTCGACGCCGATGACCCGACCGAAGCCACGGCAGGTTTCGCACGCGCCCACCGGCGAGTTGAACGAGAACATCGACGGGATCGGGTCGGTGTAGCGCAGGTCGCTCTCGGGGCAGTGCAGGCCGGTGGAGTATTTCCAGATCTCGGCGGCCGCATCGTCAGCGCCGAGCGCATAGACGTTGAGCCGGCCCGAACCGCGCTTGAGTGCGACTTCGATGGCTTCGACCACGCGC
>JAQGMQ010000418.1 GCA_028292305.1 Rhodoferax sp. | reverse complement strand
TCGATGTGCTTGCGCGCGATCTTCATCGAGGTGCGCGGCCAGATGTAGTCGGAGCCGATCAGGAAGAAGGTCTTGGCCTTCTTCTCGGTCTTGGCCCATTCCAGGCTGTACAGGATCTGCTGCGTGGCTTCCTGGCCGGTGTAGAACACGTTCTTCGACTGCTCCAGGCCTTCGTAGAAGGTGGGGTAGTACAGCAGGCCGTTTTCTTTTTCGAACACCGGCAGCACGGCCTTGCGCGAAGCCGACGTCCAGCAACCGAACACGGCGGCGCAATGGTCGTTGATCAGCAGCTTCTTGGCCTTTTCGGCGAAGGTCGGCCAGTCGGAGGCGCCGTCTTCCTTGATCACCTTGATCTTGCGACCCAGGATGCCGCCCATGGCGTTGATTTCGTCGATGGCGAGCTGTTCGGCCTGGATCGCGCCGGTTTCCGAGATCGCCATCGTGCCCGTGGCCGAGTGCAATTGGCCGACGGTGACTTCGGTGTCGGTCACGGCCAGCTTGGTCGTGTTGACCGTGGCCGTCGGCTGGGCCGAAGACCAGGCCGGCAGACCGGCGACCGATGCGGCGCCCAGCGCCTGCAGCATGCGGCGGCGGCCAGCGTCCGTGGTGGGGTGTGGGACGTTGGCGTCGGATTGATGCTTCATGATGGAAACGCTCCTTGCAGCGGACAGGTTGAGGTGGTTCTGCGACGGTGGTTGAGTTGCCGCGCTGGTGTGAAGATTAGGGATAAGCCCTAAGTACGCACATACGTCAATTAACGTAGGACGCGTCGTACAGCCCACGGGCGCGGGCCGTCGGGAGCGGGCACGCGCGGCGCTCACCCGCCGGTGAAGGGGGCGTTTGCAGTCGGTAATGCTTGGTCGGCTGTTGACTCCCTCCCCTTCCGGGGGAGGGTTGGGGTGGGGACTGGCGGTTGACGCAACAGCTGTTGGTCAAGTCCGATACGCCGCGCCCCCATCCCAACCTTCCCCCGGCGGGGAAGGCGCAAGGCAGGGGCGGAAATGCCGCGGCGGGCTAAGGCGCGGCGCGCCCCTGAATCACAGCTCGCTCTCGGGAATGAACGGCCCCATCACACGCAGCTTGAAGCGTTGCCAGGCGGTGGTTTCGGGCGGGATGTCGTAGACGGTTTCGCGGCCGTCGTCTTCTTTCTCGACCCATTCGACGCCGCCGTTGGCGGGCTTCAGCCGCAGGCTGTAGGCGCTGCCCACGTCGGCGAAGCTTTCGAGCTGGGCGGCCATTTCGGGGCTGTCGATGATCACGCCGAGCTCGGTGTTGATCTTGGCCGAGCGCTGGTCCAGGTTCAGCGAGCCGAGGAACACCTCACGGTGGTCGCGGATGGCGTTTTTCATGTGCAGCGCGCCGGTGCGGCGGCCAGTGATGCCGTAGCGCTTGCGTTTGGCGCTGAGCGTGGGGCTGAGTTCGCGGATCTCGACGCCCATGTCGAGCAGGTCACGCATGTGGGCCCAGTAGCCGATGTAGACCCAGGGCTCGTCGGTGGAGGCCAGCGAGTTGGTCACCAGCTCGACGCCCACGCCGCGGGCCCGCAGCGCACCGATGCTGGCCACGGCGCCGCGGCTGGGCACGAAATAGGGCGACACCATCTTGATGTGGTCGAGCGCGCCGGTGAGCCAGTACACCACCTCGCCGGCCACGGTTTCGTCAAGCGAGTCGAGCGCCTGGTTGCGGCCCGCGGTCTTGGTCAGCGGGTCGGCCACCACGCGGGCCTTGGCCCACAGCAAGGGGCCGAGGCGGGCGCGCTGCAGTTCGAAGGGCAGGTTGAACATCGGCAGCAGCCGCGTGTTCAGGGCTTCGGCAATGTCCTGGGCCATGTCGCCGTCGATGCCCGGGAGCTTGTCGCCGGGCGCGACTTCGGTGGCCTCGGGCGGCCGGGCGCGGGCCGTGGCGGCTTCGAAGCGGGCCTGCAGCTCGCCGCGCGCGAGGCCGCTGCTGGCGATGGCCTGCACCGGGTAGACGACTTCGCTGTTCCAGAAGGTGTCGAACGCGCGGGAGAAGTCGCGCACCACCGGGCCGGCGGCGAACACGTCCATGTCGACGAAATTGCTGCCGTCGGCATTCATGACGTATTCGTCGGCCATGTTGCGGCCACCGGCCACGGCGACCGCGTTGTCGGCCACGAAAAGCTTGTTGTGCATGCGCCGGTTGATGCGCCGGAAATCGAAGCCCGACGCCATGTAGCGCCCAAGCTGGCTGCCGCGCCCGGCCGGGAACGGGTTGAACAGCCGCACTTCGACGTTGGGGAAACTGGCCAGCGCCAGCAGCAGCTCGTCTTCACCGGCGGTGTAGAGGTCGTCGACCAGCAGACGCACCCGCACGCCGCGCGCGGCGGCGTCGCGCAGCGCACGCATCAGGGCCAGGCCGGTGTTGTCGGCCTGCAGCAGGTAGTACTGCACGTCGAGCGTGCGGTTGGCCAGGCGCGTGAGTTCGATGCGGGTGGCGAAGGCCGACGGGCCGAAGGGCAGCAGCCGGAAGCCGGAGCGGTCGTCGCCGGGCAAGACACGCTCGGTCATGCGCGCCAGCCGTGTCGGCTCGAAGTCGGCGATGGCCGTGGTGGCGGGCTGCGGCGTCGGCGTGGGCAACGCAGCGCAGCCGCTGCACAACAGGACCAGGCCCGCGATGAGGGCCAACGCCCAGTACGGCCAGCGGCTCGGCCACGCATCGGGAACATCGGAAAAGGAACGGGTCGAAGTGGTGGCTGGCATGCGGTCTGGTTTTCGTTGCGATGGGCGCTGCAGGCCGTCGGCGCGACACTGCACAATCGAAAATACCGCATTTCATGGTGTGAAATTTTGCAAGCTTGGTAATAAGCTGCGCACTTGCGCGCCAAACCGTCTTTAGCGCCTTCACCCGCCTGCCCGCAGTTTCAACAAGGGTGCAGGTGAGAACAATTCTTGCATCGTCTACACCATGGCTCTGCCCCCCGTCTTTGAATCCAAGCCTGCCGGCGCCGCTGCGGCCGCGGCACCGCAAACCATCTTCCGCTTCCGCCGCGAATACAACGCCTGGGTGGCCGACGAGACGATGGAGGACTACGCGCTGCGCTACACGCCGAAGAGCTTTCGGCGCTGGAGCGAGTTCCGCGTGGCCAACACCGCGTTCGGCTCGCTGTCGTTCCTGGCGCTGGAGGCCATCGGCGGCGCCATCGCGCTGAACTACGGTTTTGCCAACGCCATGTGGGCGATCCTGGCGGTGGGCATCATCATCTTCCTGACGGGCCTGCCCATCGCCTACTACGCCGCGCGTTACGGCCTGGACATGGACCTGCTGACGCGCGGCGCGGGTTTCGGCTACCTCGGGTCGACCATCACCTCGCTGATCTACGCGGTGTTCACCTTCATCTTCTTCGCGCTGGAGGCGGCCATCATGGCGCTGGCGCTGCAGATGGTGGTCGACTGGCCGCTGGCCTGGTGTTATGTGTTGTCGTCGGTGGTGATCCTGCCGCTGGCCATGCGCGGCATCACGCTGATCTCGAAGCTGCAGGCCTGGACACAGCCACTGTGGCTGTTCCTGCTGCTGCTGCCGTTCGTCTGGATCGCGCTGACGCAGCCGCAGCTGTACCGCGATTTCGCCGGGCTGTCGGGCCTGCGCTCGGGCAGCAGCAACTTCGACCCGCTGATGTTCGGCGCGGCGGCGGCGGTGATCTTTTCGCTGGTGGTGCAGATCGGCGAACAGGTCGACTTCCTGCGCTTCCTGCCCGAGCGCACGGCGGCCAACCGGTTCCGCTGGTGGGGCGCGGTGCTGGTGGCCGGGCCGGGCTGGGTGGTGATGGGCATGCTGAAGATGGCCGGCGGTGCCTTCCTGGCGTTCGCGGCGCTGCAGTTCGAGGTGGGCGCGTCACGGGCCGCCGAGCCGACGCAGATGTTTCTGGCCGGCTTCAACCAGGTGATGCACGCCATCGGCCTGCCGGGCCTGGCGGTGGGCGTCACCGTGCTGTTCGTGGTGGTGTCGCAGATCAAGATCAACCTGACCAACGCCTATGCCGGCTCGCTGGCCTGGTCGAACTTCTTTGCGCGGGTGACGCGCAGCCACCCCGGCCGCGTGGTGTGGCTGGTGTTCAACGTGGGTATTGCCACGCTGCTGATGACGCTGGGCGTGTTCGGCGCGCTCGAGAAGGTGCTGGCGGTGTACAGCAACGTGGCGATCGCCTGGGTCGGCGCGCTGGTGGCCGACCTGGTCATCAACAAGCCGCTGGGCCTGTCGCCCAAGGGCATCGAGTTCCGCCGCGCCCACCTGTACGACTTCAACCCGGTGGGCCTGGGCGCGATGATCCTGGCGGCCATCGTGGCCTGCTGTGCCTATGCCGGCTGGCTGGGCGAAACGGCGGCCGCGTTTTCGCCGTTGATCGCGCTGGTGGTGTCGATGGCGCTGGCGCCGCTGTTGGCCTGGGCCACCGGCGGGCGCTACTACCTGGCGCGCTCGCCCGACACCGGCTGGAGCCCCGGCGAGATCGTGCGCTGCACGGTCTGCGAGAACCAGTTCGAATCCGAAGACATGGCGCGCTGCCCGGCCTATGGCGCACCGATCTGCTCGTTGTGCTGTTCGCTCGAATCGCGCTGCCACGACCGCTGCAAGACCGGCTCGCGCGCTACCGACCAGCTGCGCGCCGTGGCCGCCCTGCTGCTGCCGCGCCAGTGGGCGGTGAAGGTCAACTTCAGGCTCGGCCAGTACGTGATGGTGATGCTCACGCTGTGCGCGGTGATGGCGTTCCTGGTGGGCGTGGTCTACGTGCAGGAAAGCCTGGAGACACCGGCGCAGTTTCTGCGCGGCCCGTTCTTCAAGGTCGGCCTGCTGCTGGCGCTGCTGGCCGCCGTGTGCGCCTGGTGGGTGGTGCTGAGCACCGACAGCCGGCGCATGGCGCAAGACGAATCCGAGCGCCAGACGCAGCTGCTGCTGCAGGAAATCGAAGCCCACAAACGCACCGATGCCGAGCTGCAGGCTGCCAAGGACCAGGCCGAATCCGCCAGCCTGGCCAAGACACGCTACGTGGCCGGCATGACCCACGAATTGCGTTCGCCGCTGAACAGCATCCTCGGCTACACGCAGATCCTGTTGAAGAACCCGCAGACCGACGGCTGGATGCGCGAAACCTTGTCGACCATGCAGCACAGCGGCCAGCACATGCACGCCCTGATCGACGGCTCGCTGGAGCTGGCCCGCATCGAGGCCGGCCGCCTGCGGCTCGACCCGGCGCCGCTGCCGCTGGCCGAGCTGCTGGACGACGTGGACGGCATGTTGCGCCCGCAGGCCGAGGCCAAGGGCCTGCGCTTCACCGTGCAGCTGGAGGGCACGGCGCCGGGCTGGATCCGTGCCGACGCCAAGCGGCTGCGGCAGATCCTCATCAACCTGCTGGCCAATGCCGTGCGTTTCACCGACCACGGCGAGGTGCGCCTGCGGCTCGACTTCCGCCAGCATGTGACGCGCATCGAAGTCATCGACACCGGCATCGGCATTGCGCCGCAGGACCAGGAGCGCATCTTTTTGCCGTTCGAACGCGGCAGCGCCGGCCGCCGCGCCAGCGAGACCGGCACCGGCCTGGGCCTGACCATCACCCACCTGCTGACCCAGCTGATGGGCGGCGAGCTCACCATGACCAGCGTGCCGGGCCAGGGCAGCACCTTCACCGTGCGGCTGTATTTGCCGGGCATCGTGTCCGACCCGTCGCGGCCGCCGCTGCGCACCGTGACGCTGCGCCCGGTGATCGGCTACCTGGCGCCGCGCCGGCGCCTGCTGGTGGTGGACGACCAGCCGCTGCAGCGCCAGCTGCTGGCCGGCCTGCTGGTGCCGCTGGGCTTCGACGTGCGCGAGGCCGCCAGTGGCCGCGAATGCCTGGAGATCGTGCAGCACGATCCGCCCGACCTGGTCCTGCTCGACCTGACCATGGACGACCTGGACGGCTGGCAGACCGCGGCGCTGCTGCGCGGCCTGATGCCGGCCGAGACGCTGCCCATCGTGTTCGTATCGGCCAACCTGTTCGACCACCAGCCCGAGCGCCTGGTGGCGCTGCAGTGCCAGGGCTTCGTGGGCAAGCCGGTGATCGAATCGGAACTGCACGACGCGCTGGAACGCGCGCTGCAGCTCGAATGGGTGCGCGACAACACGCCGCTGTCGCTGGTCGGCCTGGCCGGTCAACGGCAGATGACCTTGCCCAGCCTGCCGTTCGCCGGGCCCGCTGCCCCGATGGCGCCGATGGCGGCTCATGTTGAGGCGCCCACCGAAGCATCACGGCCGCTGCCCGAGCCCCTGGCCCTGCCCGAAACATTGCGCGAAGACCTGAACCGGCTGGCGCGCCAGGGCCAGGCCGGC
>JAQGMQ010000410.1 GCA_028292305.1 Rhodoferax sp. | reverse complement strand
CGCGATCATCCCGCAAAACCTGTGCGCTGCCCCGCCGGTTGGCTGCATTGTGTGTGTTACAAACACGGCCATGTCAGAAACAGTCACCGACGCAGAGCACTTCACCAACGCGGTGGCCAAGCTCGGAGAAAAACGCCAGCTCGTGACCTCCACGGCGATCTACAGCGCCAACGGCGTGAAGATCATCGACAAGGGCGTGCCGGTGACCGCCAAGCTGTACGAGCGGCTGGTCCAGCACAAGACCTCGACGCCGCTCGAACAGTCGATGGAGGTCGAATCCGCCGTCAATGGCCGGGCCCTGCGCGCCACCGCCGAAGAGCTGATCGCCGAGCAACCGCTGTTTGCCCGCATGACCGCCAAGCCGGCCGACCGTGCGCTGCTGCTCGACCTGATCGAAACCTTGCCGCTGCCCGCGCCGGTGGCCTTCCAGCTCACGGTGGCCCGCGATGTGCACCCCGACCAATACCGTTACTTCGTCGCCGCCGCGCTGACCGCGGCCTGGCTCGGCCAACGCACGCTGGTGCCGCGTTACGACCTGTCGATGCTGGCCGCCGCGGGTCTGCTGCACGACCTGGGCATGCTGCACATCGACCCGGTGCTGCTCGACCCGAAGCAGACCATCAGCCGTGGCCAGCGGCGCCAGCTGTATTCGCATCCGTTGGTCTCGGCCCTGCTGCTGGAGCGCCACCATGAATACCCGAAAGAGCTGATCCGCGCCGTGCGTGAACACCACGAGGTGCTGGACGGCTCGGGTTACCCGGCCGGTCTGGCGGGCGCGTCCATCAGCCCCTGGGGCCGCATCCTGTCGCTGGCGCAAGTGGTGGCCGCGCTGGCCAAGGCCGGGCGCAAACACGCCGAGCTGCGCCTGTCGGTGCTGCTGCGCACCAGCCGCCACCGCTATGACTCGGCCCTGGTGAACCGCCTGCTGCCGCTGCTGGAACGCTCGGCCGAGCAGACCGCCGAGGCCGATCCGGCCGACGTCACTGTGGCCGACCCGGTAGCCCGGCTCACCGCCATCGACGCCGCGCTGTCCGGCTGGCCGGCCGCGCTGGCCCAGTCGGCGCAACTGTCGCAGGCACGTCGGCAGGGGTTGACTTATATCGGCGAACGCTGCGCCGATATCCGCCGCACGCTGGTCGAAACCGGGGCCTCGCCCGAGCAGTTGGTGAGCCTGGACGAAGACGCCGCCACCGGCCTGCTGGCCGTGGAGTTGTCGCTGATCTGCCATGAACTGGCCTGGCAGGTGCGGGCCATGCAGCGCCAGGCCTTGCGCCGCTGGGCACTCGGCCCCGACGAAAATTTCCCCGAGCCGCTGCAGACCTGGCTCGCCGCCGTCGATGCGGCCTGCGCCGACCTGATCGAGACCTGATGGCGCAAGCGCCGGCAGCGTTCCACACATTCCAACAACGAGACGAGACATGCCTTATTCATCCACCGCGCTGCTGCACTATGCCAACCAACTGCTGACCGCCGCCGGCCTGACCCAGGACAAGGCCCGCGCCGTGGCCGAGGTGCTGCTGGAGGGCGACCTGCTCGGCCACAACACCCACGGCCTGGGCCTGCTCGGCCCCTACCTGGCCGAACTCGAATCCGGCGCGATGACCAAGGACGGCGAGCCCACCGTGCTGGCCGACTTCGATGCCGCCGTGACCTGGGACGGCCGGCGCCTGCCCGGCCCCTGGCTGGTGCTGAAGGCCATGGCCCTGGCCACCGAACGCGCGGCTCGGCTCGGCACCTGCACGGTGGTGATCCGCCGCAGCCACCACATCGCCAGCCTGGCCGCGTTCCTGAAGCGGGCCACCGACCAGGGCCTGCTGATGGTGCTGACCTGTTCCGACCCCAACGGCGAAAGCGTGGCCCCGTTCGGCGGGCTGGACGCGGTGTTCACGCCCAACCCGATTTCGGCCGGCATCCCCACGTCCACGCTGCCGGTGTTGATGGACGTGTCGACCTCGGCCACCACCAACGGCCTGACCAACCGGCTGCACAAGGAAGGCCGGCAACTGCCAGCCGCCTGGGTGATGGACGGCCACGGCCAGCCCAGCGCCGACCCGGCCGTGTTGTTCCAGGAGCCCAAGGGCACGATCCTGCCGCTGGGCGGCATCGACTCGGGCCACAAGGGTTATGGGTTGACGCTGCTGGTCGAAGCGCTGACCGGCGGCCTGGCCGGCCATGGCCGTGCCGACCCGAAGGAAGGCTGGGGCGCCACGGTGTTCCTGCAGATCATCGACCCGCGGGCCTTTGCCGGCCTGGACGCCTTCACCCGGCAGACCGACACCGTGACCGACCGCTGCCGCGCCTCGCGTCCGGCGCAAGCCGGCAAACCGGTGCGCACGCCAGGTGAAAACGGGCTGAGGCTGTCGGAACAACAGCTGCGCGATGGTGTCGACCTGTATCCATCGATCATGCCGTCACTGGCCCCCTGGGCCAGGAAGTACGGCGTCGCCGAGCCCGAAGCCGCGCCGTAAAGCGCGTCGGCCAACACTTTCCTAATATGCTTATGCGCATATTGGTGTAACGAATAAGTAGTTTGGTTTTATAAGCGGCGCTTTTATAGTCGCCGCCATGCACGATATCGCGTTTGTTCTGGCCGGCTTCTTTGTAGGTTTTGTCGTCGGCCTCACCGGCGTGGGCGGCGGCTCGCTGATGACGCCGCTGCTGATCTTCGTCGTCGGCATGAAGCCGCACCTGGCCATCGGCACCGACCTGTTGTTCGCCGCCTTCACCAAGATGGGCGGCTCGTTCGCCCTGGCCCGCGCCCGCGTGATCGACTGGCCCGTCGTGCTGCTGATGGCCTGCGGCAGCATCCCGGCCTCGCTGGCCACGTTGTATGTGCTGCACCGCGTCGGCCCGGCCGACCCCGCCGTGCAGACCATGATGACCACCACCCTCGGTGCGGCCCTGCTGCTGACGGCCGCCGCCACGTTGTACAAGGCCGTGCTCGGCAAGGCCGCCCCGCGCCAGGCGGAGGTGTCCGCCGCCGACACACGCCCGCGCCACAAGGCTTTGCCGGTGTTGTTCGGCGCGGTGATCGGTGCGCTGGTTACACTGACTTCCGTGGGTGCGGGCGCCATCGGCGTGATCGTTCTGATGCTGCTCTACCCCGCGTTGCCCTTGCCCCGCATCGTCGCGGCCGATATCGCGCATGCCGTGCCGCTGACCCTGGTCGCGGGCCTCGGCCACGCGTCCATCGGCTCGGTGGAATGGGCGCTGCTGGCCAAGCTGCTGCTGGGTTCGCTGCCCGGCATCTGGATCGGCTCGCAGCTCATGCGCAAGACGCCGGAGCGGCTGATCCGCTCGCTGTTGTCCCTGTTGCTGGCCTATGCCGGCACGAAATTGATTGCTTTGTAAAAATCGGGGTTGAGCGCACCGGACGGCATGCCGCCGCGCCTCCACCACTCACAGATAACGACCCACTCCAAAGATGTACCAATACACCGACTTCGACAAGCAGTTCGTCCAACTCCGGGCCAGCCAGTTCCGCGACCAGCTGGAGCGCTGGCAGGCCGGCTCCCTGGCCGAAGAGGAGTTTCGCCCACTGCGGCTGCAGAACGGCTGGTATGTGCAACGTTTCGCGCCCATGCTGCGCATCGCCGTGCCTTATGGCGAGTTGAACAGCGGGCAGCTGCGGGTGCTGGCCACCATCGCCCGCGACTACGACCACAAGGAAGACAACGATCTTTCCAAGGCCAACCCCGGCTTGAGCGACCTGCAAAGCCTGCCCAGCCGCTGCGCTCACTTCACCACCCGCCAGAACGTGCAGTTCAACTGGATTCCGCTGGACAAGAGCGCCGACGTGATGGACCTGCTGGCCAGCGTCAACATGCACGGCATCCAGACCAGCGGCAACTGCATCCGCAACACCACCAGCGACGAACGTGCCGGCGTGGCCATCGACGAAGTGGCCGATCCGCGGCCGCTGGCCGAGATCATCCGCCAGTGGAGCACGCTGCACCCCGAGTTCGCGTTCCTGCCGCGCAAGTTCAAGATCGCCATCACCGGCGCCACCGACGACCGCGCGGCCACGGCCTGGCACGACGTCGGCCTGCATGTGCTGAAGAACGACGCGGGCGAGATCGGCTTTCGCGTGATGGTCGGCGGCGGCATGGGCCGCACGCCGGTGGTGGGCACGGTGATCCGCCAGTTCCTGGCGTGGGACCAGATTCTCAACTACCTGGAAGCCGTGGTGCGGGTCTACAACCGCTGGGGCCGGCGCGACAACATCTACAAGGCCCGCATCAAGATCCTGGTCAAGGCCGAGGGCCAGCGCTACATCGACGAGGTCGAGACCGAATACCGCCAGATCGTCGAAACGGACGGCGCTCCGCACACCATCACGCAGGCGGAGCTGGACCGCGTGTCCGCCTCGTTCCTGCCGCCCGCCATCCGCGCCGCCGGGAGCGACACCAAGGTTCACGAGATCATCCGCGCCGGCGCCGAGGCCGATCCGGAATACGACCGTTGGTTGCAGCAGAACGTGACGGGACACAAGAACCCGGCGTTGCGTGCCGTCACGCTGTCGTTCAAGCGCCTGGGCCAGGCGCCCGGCGACGCGACCGGCGAACAGCTCGATATCGCGGCAAGCCTGGCGGACCGCTTCTCCGCCGGCGAAGCGCGCGTCACGCACGACCAGAACCTGCTGCTGCCATGGGTGCGCCAGGAAGACCTGCCCGCGCTGTGGCATGCAGCGCGCCAGGCCGGCCTGGCCAAGGCGAACATCCGCCTGCTCACCGACATGATCGCCTGCCCGGGCGGCGACTTCTGCTCGCTCGCCAATGCTCGCTCGCTGCCGATTGCCGAAGCGATCACGCAACGCTACCAGGACCTGGACGAGCTGCACGACATCGGCGAGATCGACCTGAACTTCTCGGGTTGCATCAATTCCTGCGGCCACCACCACGCCGGCCACATCGG
>JAQGMQ010000357.1 GCA_028292305.1 Rhodoferax sp. | reverse complement strand
GGCGCTGCCGGCATCGGCCTTTTCCTTGACGTCATGGAACTGGTCGAACATCAGCAGGGTTTTCTTCAGGCCTTCAGCCGCGGCGGCGCCGACTTCGGCGTCGTCCAGCAGGTCGACCATCGGGCTGATGTTGTAGCCGCCGAGCATGGTGCCCAGCAACTCGGTGGCGCGGGTGCGCGACAACATGGCACATGTTTCGGTGCCATGGGCCACGGCCGCCAGGTAGCTTGCCTTGACCTTGGCCGCGTCGTCCACACCGGCCGGCACGCGGTAGGTGAGCAGGTTCAGCAGGAACTCGCCGTCCTTGCCGGTGGCGGTCTTGAGCAGGTCGATGGCTTCACCGGTCTGCTTGGCCGAAAGCGGCAAGGGTGGAATGCCGAGCGCGGCGCGTTCGGCTACATGGTCGATATAGGCTTGCAACATGGTTATTCTCCAGTTCAAAAATCGTGGGGCGGGGCTGGGTGGCGGGGCTGGCAGTCAAGGAAAAAGCTTGCGGCTTACTTCGCGGCGGTGGCTGGTGGCAGCGGCTCGAGCACGCTTGGCGGCGGGTTCTTGCGGATGGCCTCGGCCACGATGGCCTGGGCCGGGCTCATGCATTCGTCGGCCAGGCGCTGGCCCAGCTTGTGGTTCATCAGCATCGACTTGTTGGCCAGTTGCAGCCACACGGCGCCGTTCTTCTGGTCTTCGAGGCGGATGGCACCGGTGCTGGTGGCCACGGGCGACAAGCGGTACTTGATCTTGTTCATCGTCATGTCGAAGTAGCCGGGCGTCTTGGGGTCGGCCACCAGGGTGACGGCGTTGCCCAGCTCGCAGGGAATGGTGCCGACTTCGATGCGCTCGGCAATGGCCAGCTCGGCGGGCGTCAATGCGGCCTCGGCGGCTTCGATGCCGGCGGCCACGTTCTTGGCGGCGCTCTTGAGATCGATGCGGCTCTTCGACAGCGGCGCCTTGGCGACTGTCTTGGCCTTGGGCTTGGCCGCGGCTTCTGTTTTGGCCTTGGGCTCGGCCTTCACAACCGCTTTGGCGGCAGGTTTGGCGGCAGGTTTGGCGGCGGTGGCCGCGGGCTTCGCGTCGGGCTTGGTGGCTGCTTTCGCCGGTTCGCCGGTTTGCGCAAAGGCCGTGCCGGGCAACACGGCGCTCGCGGCGGTCAGGGCGAGTGTCAGGAAAATGGCTTTCATGGCTTGATCAGAATGGTTTTTTAGGAGGAAAGAACAGGCGAAGGCTTTACCGCCAACGCCTGAAAATATTTCTGCATTTCGGGCGGCAGGACACGCCCCGTCTGGTGGGCGCGTTCGAGCACCTGCCAGAAATAGCGGTAGCTGGCGCGGTCGTGCAAGGTCGACGCGAAAGAGATCGGCGCCCAGTTGGCGTCGACCGCGGCAGCGATGATGTTGGATGCGGTTTCGATCTCGGCATCGGACGGCGCAAACGCGGCGAGGATGGGCCGGATCTGGCTGGGATGGATGCTCCACATGCGGGTGAAGCCGAATTCGCGGGACGCGCGCCCGGCTGCGGCCTGCATGGCAGCCATGTCGGAAAACTCGGTGACGACGCAGTGCGATGGCACCTTGCCGTGGGCGTGGCAGGCTGAAGCAATTTCAAGCTTGGCGCGCACCACCAACGGGTGCAGGAACTGCCCTTTTGCGCTCATGCCGTCCGAAGGAATCGCGCCGCCGTGGGCCGAGACGAAATCCATCAGGCCGAAGCTCAGCGAATGCACCCGGGGCTGCGCGGCGATTTCGAAGGCTCGGTGCACGGCAGCGGGCGATTCGATCAGCGCGTGCAGCGGCAGGTGGCCGGCACCGGCGCGCACCAAAGCCTTTTCGGCCTGGATGATGTCGCGCACCGACTCCACCTTGGGCAGCATGATGTGCGTGAGGCGCTGCCCGGCCTGGCCGGCGATGGTGGCGATGTCGGCCTCGAACGACGGGTGCTCGACCGGGTGCACACGCACCGCCACGCGGGCGTTTTCAGCCGCGGCCAGGGCCAGCGAGACGACCAGCGCCGCATGCTCGGGCTCGCCGCCGACGGGCGCGCCGTCTTCGCAGTCCAGCGTCACGTCGAAGACGCAGGCGCCGAACTCTTCCGTCATTTCAGCCTGCAGCTGCAGGCTTTTCACCATGCGCGCTTCCACGCCGCTGTAGTGGTCGCAAACCGGCAAAAAACCAGCCCCGGCTTGCGCCCCCAGAAGAACCTGACGTGGATGCTGCATGGACGCTTTACAGCAGGTGCGCCACGCCGGCCTGTTCGTCCGTCAGTTCCTTCAGCGTCTTGTCGATGCGTTCCTGGCTGAAGGCGTCGATGGCCAGGCCTTCGACGACCTTGTATTCGCCGTTTTCACAGGTGACGGGGAAGCCGAACATGACGTCCTTCGGAATGCCGTACTGGCCGTCCGATGGCAGGCCCATCGTGACCCATTTGCCGCTGGTGCCCAGGGCCCAGTCGCGCATGTGGTCGATGGCGGCGTTGGCAGCCGAGGCGGCCGACGACAGGCCGCGTGCTTCGATGATGGCCGCGCCGCGCTTGCCCACGGTGGGCAGGAAGGTGTTGGCGTTCCATTCCTGGTCGTTGATCATCGTCGCGACGCTTTCACCGCTGATGGTGGCGAAGCGGTAGTCGGCGTACATGGTGGGCGAATGGTTGCCCCAGACGGTGAGCTTCTCGATGTCGGCGACGGCCTTGCCGGTCTTGGCGGCGAGCTGGCTCGCGGCGCGGTTGTGGTCGAGGCGCAGCATGGCGGTGAAGTTCTTGCGCGGCAGGTCGGGCGCGCTCTTCATCGCGATGTAGGCGTTGGTGTTAGCCGGGTTGCCGACCACCAGCACCTTCACGTTGCGGCTGGCGACGGCGTTGAGCGCGGCGCCCTGGGCGGTGAAAATCGCGCCGTTGACGGCCAGCAGTTCGGCACGTTCCATGCCCGGGCCGCGCGGACGCGAGCCGACCAAGAGGGC
>JAQGMQ010000755.1 GCA_028292305.1 Rhodoferax sp. | reverse complement strand
GACACCAACGACGCGTCGATCGGCTCCATCTACACCAACCC
Source organism: Rhodoferax sp. (assembly GCA_028292305.1). Lineage (GTDB taxonomy): Bacteria > Pseudomonadota > Gammaproteobacteria > Burkholderiales > Burkholderiaceae_C > Rhodoferax_B. The sequence goes on along the minus strand of JAQGMQ010000755.1, from coordinate 12,697 downwards.
CGACATCGAGATGACCATGCTCGACGGCACCGCGCGCGTGTTCGTCGGCCCGGATGCCTCGACCCCGGGCGCCATGGCGAAACAGGTCGTGGTCGCGCTGCAGGCCGACCCATCGGAGCACGGCAGCCCCACCGTGGGCGCCATCGTGCTCGAATACACCGGCCTGTACGACGCGCTGATGCAAGAGACGCGGCGCAGCAGCACCATCACGGCGCTGGTGGCGCTGGTGTTGGTGCTGATGGGCTGTACGGTGGCGGTGCGCACCACCCGGTCCATCGTGCGGCCACTGGAAAAACTGCAGAGGGCCGTCACCCAAATCGCCGCTGAAAAATACGCGAGCCGGGTCGATGTGCAGACCCGCGACGAACTCGGCCGCCTGGGTGCCGCCTTCAACCAGATGGCCGAAGATCTGGGCCGCGGCCGTGCCGCGCTGGTGGACCACGTGGCCGATCTTGCGCAAGCCAACGTGTTGCTCGAAGACGGCATGAAACGCCACCAGCAGGACGCGGAACGCATCCAGTACCTGGCCTACCACGACAACCTGACGGGCCTGCCCAACCGCGCGATGTTCGGCGTGGCCCTGAGTCAGGCCCTGGGCTGCGGCAAACGCTACGGCGGTCGTTTCGCCGCCTACTTCATCGACCTCGACCGCTTCAAGCAGATCAACGACACCCTGGGCCATGCCGCCGGCGACCTGCTGCTGAAGGAAGTGGCTTCGCGCCTGCAGATGACGCTCCGGGCCAGCGACACCGTGGCACGGCTCGGCGGCGATGAATTCGTCGTGCTGGTGCCGGAACTGCAAGACGACACACAGGCGGAGACCGTGGCCCGCAAGATCCTGGGCGCCATCTCACGCCCGTTCTCCGTGCCCGGCCAGGAGCTTCGCGTGACCTGCAGCGTCGGCATCAGCCGCTTTCCGGACGACGGCGCGGACGAGCAGACGTTGATGAAACACGCGGACATTGCGATGTACCAGGCCAAGGAGGCGGGCCGGAACGGGTTCGCGTTTTATTCGGCGGAGCGCAACGTCAATTCATTCGAGCGGCTGGCCCTGGAGTCGAGCCTGCGGCGGGCGCTGGAGCGCGACGAGCTGTTGCTGCACTACCAGCCGAAGAAGGATTTTCGTTCGGGCGAGACCGCCGGCATGGAAGTGCTGCTGCGCTGGCAACACCCGGACCTGGGCATGGTGTCGCCGACCCAATTCATTCCCGTGGCCGAGGAAACCGGCCTGATCGTGCCCATCGGAAAATGGGTGCTGCGCACGGCATGCCGGCAGACGATGGCCTGGCAGGCGGCAGGCCTGGCCGGCCTGGTGGTGGCCGTCAACCTGTCGCCGCGCCAATTCATCGACGAGAGTTTTCTGGACGACGTGCTGGCCATCCTTGCCGAGACCGGCATGGACCCGAAGCTGCTCGAACTCGAGATCACCGAAAGCATGATCATGCATGACGTCGAGCGCGGCCGCGCCTTGCTGAACACCTTGAAAGCCCTGGGGATACGCATTGCCATCGACGACTTCGGCACCGGTTATTCGTCGCTGGCGACGCTGAAACAGTTTCCCATCGACACGCTCAAGGTCGACCGCTCCTTCATCCGCGATCTGGAAACCGATGCCGAAGACCGCGGCCTCACCGAAGCCATCATCGCCATGGCCAAGACCCTCAGCCTGCACCTGGTGGCCGAAGGGGTCGAAACCGTCGCGCAGTCGGACTTCCTGCGCGCACGGGGTTGCGACGAGCTGCAGGGCTTCCTGTTCAGCAAGCCGGTGCCCGCGGCCGAGTTCGAGCGTTTCGTCAAAGTGCGGCGAAACCTGCTCGGGCAGGGCGATCAAAACCTCGTGTTCGAAAGCGCCTGACGCCCCACCGCGGCGGTGCGTTGGCCGCCTCGTCCGCGGCGCCGCCCGCAGCTTTCCGATCACGCCGCGCTGGGAAAAACGGGCTGGTTCGATGGCACCGACACGCTGGCGAGCCGGGCCTTTTCCGCCACCCGCTTTCCCGCCACGAACGCGTGGTCGGAGTTGTAGTACTCCCATTCGCTGTAGCGTCCCGCCAGCAGAATCCCCGCGGCTTCGCACCACTGGCGAACGGCGTCGACCTGCGCCTTGCGGCCGTGGTCGTAGACGACATAGGCATAGGGCATGTCGACCTGGTTGGCAACGATGACCTGGTCGTCGGCGCGAATGATGCCGACACGCACGCAGTCCACGATGCAGCGTTCGACGAGCGCGTCGCCGTCGCAGGGCAAGGCCTTGTATTTCGAATACGTGATCTCGCAGGTGAGGCCGAAACCACCCGGCGGATTGCAATGCGGGCTGGCGTTGCCCTGCACGAAGATGGGGTGGAACACCGTGTCCTCGGGGTAATGGATCCAGTGTTTGTCGGTGATGTTTCCTCTGGCGATGCCGAGGTTGATGCAGCGGACCGACACATGCCGCAAGGCGGCTGCGGCCTCATGCACATGGGGCGGCGCCTCACTGCCCATCGCGGCCACCAGCCTCGGCAGCGGCATCGTGCTGATCAGCGTGTCGTAGCTGAAGCGGCGCCCGTCGGCCAGGCGCACCGCGCGTTGCGAAGGCGACACCGACACCACCGCCGCACCGCAGGCAAGCTCGCATTCCAGCAGCGGAAGAAAGCCGTCCATCATCGCCTGGAAGCCGCCTTTCAACGGATACGCGAAGCGCGCGTTCGGGCCCATGGGCCTGGCCACGGGCTGCAGTGCGCCGTCGATCATTTCCTCGAGGTCGGGCATCGGCACCCGTCCGCCGAGCCACGAAGTCTCCATCTGGTCGAGCGGCACGGCCCAGAGCTTTCGGTTGTAGGGAATGGCGAAGTGCCGGGCCACGCCGGCGCCCCACACGCGGTAGATGAATTCTTCGAAATTCCTGGGCGGCTCGGCGTTCAACGGCTGCGGCAGGGCCTCGCTCGGCGCATCGCCCTCGGCGGCCACACGCAGCACGGGGTTCTTCAACGGTCCGAAGCGGGCCTCTATGGCACCCACCAGGCATTCCTTCAGCACCAGCGAAATGGCGCTGCTCAGGCAGGCCGACGTGGGATCAGCCCCGTCGATGTGGCCGCCCAGGCCAGAAACGAGATTTCGTTGATCGGCTGAAACGCAGGCGCGGGGCCATCCACATCGCGCACGATGCGGCACACCTGCGCGCAATGCGCGGCAAAGGCGGTGATGAACTCGGCCTCGCGGGCGAGCGGGTCCAGCCGGGCCGGCCAGCCATAGTGCATCAGTGTCCAGATCACCTGCATGCCATGCGCGGCCGCCGTCGAGGCCTGACTGCGCAGCCGCGCCAGGCCAGCCGCACCGGCTTCATCGAGCAGCCGCCAGCCCACGCTTTCGCGCACCACATGGATGTCCATTGCCACCAAGGCGGCGTAGTCCCGCCCCGGGTCGCCAGCATGCCCATTGGCCAGGTTGGCGTCGAGGCCGGTGCCCGAGCCATTGCGGTGGTCAGCTCCTTCGAAACCACCCATCCAGAAACCATGAAATTGCTGCTGCATGTATGCCTTCTGAACTGCCCGGCATCCGGTGTCGTCTGGCGTCGGCCGCCACAAGAAGTACGGCAGAGGCCTCGGCAGCCGCCGAGGCGAAATGCGTCTGGCCAACGGCACAGACGGCTGGGTTGATGGCCCGCGGTTTGCTGGCCGCGCACAGCCAGCGCTACCATCAATTCACGGGCGTCAGCCCCGCCGCGTGGATCAACCGGCCCCACTTTTCCTTCTCCGTTCCGCCGAATTTGCGCAGCTCTTCGCGGGTCATGGTCTGCGGCTCGATCCCCAATTGCAGCAGCCGCTCCTGCACCGCCGGCTTGGCCAGGCTCTTCTCGAGCGCGGACGAGAGGCGGCGCAGCACATCGGGCGGCGTGCCTTTGGGCGCGTAGAACACCGTCCACCCCACCAGCTCGTAACCCGCCACGCCCTGCTCGGCCAGGGAGGGCACGCCAGGCAGCAGCTTGCTGCCGACGGCCGAGGTGACGCCGAGCGCCTTCACCTGCTGGTTCTCGATGGCGCCGCGCAGCGAAGCGATGGTGTCCACCATGAATTCGACCTGGCCGCCGATCACCGCGGTCAGGGCCTGGGCGCTGCCCTTGAAGTCGACCGGAAACATCGGCGCCTCGCCCCGCGACTTGAAGAGTTCATGCGCCATGCGGCAGGTGGTGGTGGAAACGGCCACGTTGAGCTTGTCGGGATTGGCCCGCGCGGCGCGCAGCAGATCCTGCATGTTCCTGATCGGGTTGTTGGGCTGGGTGACGTACACCAGCGGCAGGATGCCGACCATGGCGAGCGGCTCGAAGTCGGTCTGCGGGTCGAAGCCCGGGCTGTTGTAGAGGAAGGCGTTGGCGGCGTGGGTGGCATTGGTGCCGACCATGATGGTGTAGCCGTCGGGCGCGGCGCGCGCGGTCAACTGGGTGCCGATGTTGCCGCCCGCCCCGGGCCGGTTGTCGATGACGATGGGCTGCTGCAGCTCCTTGCCCAGCTCGTCGCCCACGTAGCGGGCCAGGATGTCGGTGCCTTGGCCGACGGCATAAGGCACGATGACCCTGACCGGCTTGGTCGGCCAGGCCTGCGCGGCGGCGGTCTGCGCCCCGAGGGCCAACGCGGCCGTGGCGATGCACGCCATCGCCCGGCCGAGCGTGTAGGCCGCAAGCCGCCAGCGCCCTGGGCCGGGGCGCAGCGGCCATGGGCTTCGCCCAGTCAGGTGGGCGTCGGTTGCGGTGGCAATCAGGGCTTGCCACTTCGAATGGTTCTTCATGTTGTCTCCAGATGTTGACCTTCATGGAGACACGTTGGACAAACGCTGTGCCCGCCGCCGTCTCCCTCGCCACCCTTCATCTTTGCCCACCCGCGCTGCGCAGGCCGCTCTGCCCCATCATTTTGAGGCCGCGGCGCGCAGCGTGCGCCTCGCGTCTAGAACGCCACCGCGTCGGCACCCTTCAATTGCAGGATCTCGCGCGCCTCGTCGGGCGTGGCGATCACCAGGCCCAGGCCTTCCAGGATGCCGCGCACCCGGCTCACCTGCTCGGCGTTGCTGGTGGCGAGTTGGCCCTTGCCGATCCAGAGGCTGTCTTCCAGGCCGACGCGCACGTTGCCGCCCATCGCCGCCGCCATGGCCGCCACCTTCATCTGGCTGGCCCCCGCGCCCAGCACCGACCAGCGGTAGTCGTCGCCGAACAGCCGGTCGGCGGTGCGCTTCATGTGCATCACGTCGTCGGGGTGGGTGCCGATGCCGCCCAGGATGCCGAACACCGTCTGGATGAAAAACGGCGCCTTCACCAGGCCGCGCTCCACGAAGTGCGCCAGGTTGTAGAGGTGGGCGGTGTCGTAGCACTCGAACTCGTAACGCGTGTCGTTGGCCGAGAGCTCGGTCAGCACGGTCTCCAGGTCGCCGTAGGTGTTGCGGAAGATCAGGTCCTTGCTGCCTTCGAGGTAGGGGCGCTCCCAGTCGTGCTTGAACTCGGTGAAGCGCTTCAGCATCGGGAACAGGCCGAAATTCATGGTGCCCATGTTCATCGACGCGACCTCGGGCTTGAGCACCTTGGCCGGCAGCATGCGCTCCTGCACCGTCATGTACGGCGAGCCCCCGGTCGTCAGGTTGACGATGGCCTTGCTGCGCGCCTTGATCTGCTTGAGAAACGGCGTGAAGGCCTCGGGCCGCTGGTCGGGCTTGCCGGTGACGGGGTCGCGCGCGTGCAGGTGGATGATGGCCGCGCCGGCCTCGCACGTGGCGATCGACGCCTCGGCGATTTCATCGGCCGTGATGGGCAGGTACGGCGACATCGACGGCGTGTGGATGGCACCGGTGACGGCGCAGCTGATGATGACTTTCTTTTGCTGGAACATGGGCTCTCCTGGGGTCTTGTGGATGGGGACGGTTGGACGCTGCAGCGGGCCTCAGACGAGCCGGATCAGCCGCTTGCCGAGGTTGTCGCCCCGGTAGAGTCCGGCGATCGCGTCGGGCGCGGCTTCGATGCCGTCCAGGATTTCCTCGCGGTAACGCAGGCTGCCATCGCGCACCCAGGCTGCGAGTTGCGCCACGGCTTCTTCATAGCGGTGCTCGTAGTCCCACACCAGAAAGCCCTGCATGCGCGCGGCCTTGTTGAGCAGATGGCGCTCCACCCGCGGGCCGGTGGGCCAGGGCTCCCACGACGCGACCGAGGCCGTGCCGCAGATGACGATGCGGGCCTTGCGGTTGATGTGCTGCACCACGGCATCGGTGATCGGGCCGCTGGTGTTGTCGTAGTACACGTCGACCCCCTGCGGGCAGTGCCGGGCCAGCGCGGCGGCCAGGTCTTCGTTCTTGTAGTCGATGGCCGCGTCATAACCGAACGCTTCGACGCACAGCGCGGTCTTGACCGGCCCGCCAGCGATGCCCACGGTGCGGCAGCCCATGGCGCGTGCGATCTGGCCCACGGCCGAGCCCACCGAGCCCGCCGCCGTCGACACCACCACCGTCTCGCCGGCCTTGGGCTCACCCACTTCCCGCAACGCGAAATAGGCCGTGACCCCATTGATGCCCAGCACGCCGAGCGACAACGACAGCGGCAAGTCGCGCTCGAGCACCTTGCGGCGGATGCCGGTGCCGTCGCTCACGGCGTAGTGCTGCCAGCCGAGCAGGCCCATCACCCGGTCGCCTTCCGCATAACCGGGATGGCGCGAGGCCACCACCTCGCCGGCGGCAAAGCTGCGCATCACGCCGCCCAGCGGCACCGGGTCGGCATAGTTGGCCGCCGCGTTGACCCAGCCGCGCATCGCCGGCTCCACCGAAAGGAAATGGTTGCGCACCAGAAACTCACCGGCGGCCAGCGTCGGCATCGGCGCTTGCACCACCTCGAAATGTTCAGCCTGGGGCACGCCGTGCGGGCGCGTTTTCAAAAGGACCTGGGTGTTGGTGGCGGGCAGCATGTCCGGTTGTCTCCGTTCGATTTCTACAAAGGCGGCACGGCGCCAGGCCATGCCGGAGCGAGGCTCGGGCCGGCCACGGTCTATGACGCTCTTGCAGGCTCGGCGTTCCCTGCAAACCCGACCAGCAGCGGCACCAGCTCGGCCGGCACCGCAATCGGCAGATCGAGCAAATGGAATGAAAGCGTCTTGCCATGGCTGTCCAGATTCAACGCGGAATTGACGCCGCCGTCCAGCGCCTCGTCGAGCACGAAATTCATGATCTGCAACTGCGGCAGCAGATACCGCCGCACGGCCGCCGGCCGGCGGTAGGCAAACTGCCGCGCCACCACCTCGTCCGTGATCTGCGCGACCAGCAAGGGCCACAGCCCGGCATGCCAGGCGATCACGCTGATGCAGGAGATGTTGCCCTTGTCGCCGGTGCGGCCGTGGGCGGCGTGGTGCAGCGGCACCGTGAGGGTCGGGGGGTTCATGTCGGTACCTCCGTGTTGCCCGCGGGGGACGCGAAGAAGCTGAAGCTCAGCGGCACCTTGGCGCGCGGCACCAGGCACGATACGGTGGCCAGCCGCGCGCGGACCGCACTGCGCCCACCGCCGGCACCCGCCGGGCCGCAGGTGTGCAGCGCAAACACTTCCCGCCCCAGCCGTTCGGCCTGCTTGCGGTCCATCACATTGGCGGCGGCGCGCAGCCGCACGTCGCGCGCGTTGCCCACGGGCTCAGCCGCGAACCATTCGCCGGCATCGTCGCCCAGGATGCTGGACACGCCGATCAGGTCGATGCGCAGCGGCCGGATGTCGCTCAAGCGGCTGCGCAGGATGTCGGCCGCCAGGCGGGCGCGGGCCTCGGCGCGGGCGCCGGCATAGGAGATTTCGCCCTCGGCGAGCCAGCCGTTTTCATGGCACACGTTGACCTTCAGGCTGGCCGGGCGCGCATGGCCGCGCACACCCGACAGGCGCACGCGGTCGGGGCCGACCTGGGTCACGGCGGCCTGGCCCAGGTCGGCCACCACGTCGGGCGTGAGGTAGGCGTTCGGGTCGTGCACCTCGTAGAGCAGCTGCTCCTTGACGATGTGGGTGTCGATGCGCCCGCCGGTGCCGGCCGGCTTGCCGATGACGCAGCTGCCGTCGTCATGGATCTCGGCAATCGGATAACCCACCTGGTCGAGCCCGGGCACATCCTTCAGGCCCGGGTCGGCGTAGTAGCCGCCGGTGACCTGGGCGCCGCACTCGAGCAGGTGGCCGGCCATGGTCGCGCCGGCGATGCGGTCCCAGTCGTCCCGGGCCCAGCCGAAATGCCACAGCGCCGGCCCCACGGTGAGCGACGGGTCGGCCGCGCGGCCGCAGACCACGATGTCGGCACCGGCTGACAACGCATCGGCGATCACCTCGGCGCCGATGTAGGCGTTGGCGCTGACCATGCGCGCGGGCACCGGCGCAGGGGCTAGCGCGGCCTCCAGCGCCGGGCGGTAGGCGGTGGCGGTCAGGTCGTCGCCGGCCACCACCGCGATGCGCGGCGGGCGCAGGCCCAGCTCGGCCGCCAGCGCGGCGATCCTGGCGGCCGCACCCGTGGGGTTGGCCGCGCCGAAATTGCTGACGATGCGGATGCCGGCGTCCAGGCAACGGCCGAGCACCGGGCGCAGCATCTCGTCGAGCAGGGGCTCGTAGCCGGCCTGCGGGTCGGCCCGCCGGGCCAGCTGGGCAATCGCCAGCGTGCGTTCGGCCAGGGTCTCGAAGATCAGCACCGCCGGGCCGCCGGCGGCGATCAGCGCCTCGACCACCGGGCCGGCCGCATCCGTTCGGTCGCCGGAAAAACCGGCGCCGCAACCCACGTGCAAGGGCTGACGGCTCATTCGGCTTCGATGCCCGCGTTCTTCACCGTGCGGGCCCATTTCTCGGCCTCGGCCTGCTGGAAGCTGGCGAGCCCCTCGGGGCTGGTGGTGAAGATTTCATAGACCACCCGTTCGTAGGTTTCTTTGACCAGCGCCGTGCGCGTGGCCTTCACGAAGGCATCGTTCAAGCGGCGCACGATCTCGGGTGGCGTGCCGTGTGGCGCGTACACCGCGATCCAGTACGAAGACTCGTAACCCTTGATGCCCAGCTCTTCCAGCGTGGGCACCTGCGGCAGCGCCGCCGAGCGCTTGGCCCCGGTGTAACCCAGCACCTTGAGCTTGCCGCCCTGTACCAACGGCAAGGCGGTGGGCGTGTCGGCAAACATCACGTCGATCTGGCCGCCGATCAGGTCGGTCAGCGCCAACGGGTTGCTCTTGTAGGGCACATGCAGCAGGTCGATGTGGCTCATCTGCTTGAACAGCTCACCGGCGATGCGGCTCGACGAGCTGCCGCTGCCAAACGTCATCTTGCCGGGATTCTTCTTGGCTGCGGCGATCACGTCGTCGATCGACTTCATCGGGCTGCCCACCGGCACCACGGCCACCATCGCGCCCTTGGCCACGGCGGTCACCGGGGTGAAATCGGCCACGGGATCGTAGGCCAGCTTCTTGTACAGCACCGGGTTCGCCACCTGCGTGGTGTTGGTGGTCATGAACAGCGTGTAGCCATCTGCCGGCGCACGCGCCACAAACTGCGCGGCGATGGCGCCATTGGCGCCACCGCGGTTGTCGACGATGACGGTGGCGCCGCCCAGCTCGGAGCCGATCGCCTGCGCGAAGGTGCGCGCCGTGATGTCCGTGCCACTGCCGGCGCCGAAGGGCACGACCAGGGTAATCGGGCGCGCGGGGTAGGTCTGGGCTTGCGCCAACACCAGGCTGGTGGCCGCGAATGCGAGCAGGAGGGTGGTGACACGGCCGAGAAGGCCGTGCCTGCGCGGCTGCAGACGCCTGGGCGTGGGCCGGGGTGCGCATTGCGCCTGCACGGCGTTGACAGGCTGGGGCGTTGCCGGGCGGGCGGCGCAAATCGGGTCTTGGTGTGGCATGGTCCGTGTTCTTTTGTTGCCGAGCACCTGCGGACACCTGTCGCGCCTGCCGATCGGCTTTGTCTCCGTGGCCCGCCGAAGCGAGCACACCCCGGAGTATTGAACCCGCCGCCAGTGAAGTAAAGTTAATCTTTCCGAACGATTATCCTGTCTTGCTGAATCTAGGCGGCTGCGGAGGCTTTGCCCGCCCTGGCCCTGGCCGGCGATTTCGCAGGGCCATGCCGCACCTGTTCCGGCGGATCCGCAGCAATCATCTGCAGCAGCGAACGCGCCGCCACCGACAGGGTTTGCCCGCTGCGTTTCACCATCGACAAGGGCCGCAACAAGGCTTTGTCACGCAGGGGCACGGCCTGCAGGCCAACCCGCTGAAACTGGGAAAGCCCGAGCCCGGGCACGATGCTCTCGCCGACGCCGTTGGCAATCAGGCCGGCCAGTGTGCTCAGGTATTGCACCTCGAAGCCGGTGTCGTTGAAGCTGATGCCGCGCACGTGGGGTTCGATCCAGCGCCAGAGGCTACCGGTGCGCAAGGTGTGGATGTAGTTGCAGCCCTTCAGCTCTTTCAACAGCAGGCTCTTGCGCGACGCCAGCGGATGGTCGGCGCGGCAGATGAAGTAGTACGGTTCGTTGAACAGGAACTCGGCGTCGAACTCTTCCGTGCCTTTGGGCACGGCACTGATGGCGAAGTCGACCGCGCCCTTGCGCACCAGGTCAAGAATCGGCTCGGCCACCGCGTCGATCAACTGCAGCTTGATCCCCGGATGCCGCCGCCCGAAATCGGCCATGATCTTTGGCAGCCAGTCGGCACTCAGCGACGGCAGGGCCGCGATCGCCACCTTGCCCTTGCGGTGCTCGGCGTGGTCGCGCAACTCCGAGAACATGGTCTCCACGTCGGTCTCGAGCGCGCGCGCAATGGGCACCAGCAGGCGCCCTTCGGGGGTCAACGACACCCGCCGCGTGTCGCGGTCGAACAGGCGCGTGCCGAACATCTCTTCCAGCCGCGAAATCATCTGGCTGAAGGCCGACTGCGACACGTGGCAGCGTTCGGCCGCCAGCTTGAACTGGCCACAATCGACCAGGCTGAGGAAGGCGCCCAGCAAGCGGCCCGAGAAATCGTTGAGGTGCGTCATTGTCTTGTGTTGTCGATGCGATGCCGGGAACATGTTACGGCCTCCGCCGAGCGACCGAGGCATGGCAGGGCGCGTCTTGCGCATCCGGTGGCCCGTCTGCTAACCTTGCCGTCGCCATGCAACCAGCGCCCCACCCCGCCGATGAAGACACCCGCCTGCAGGCCCTGCGGGCCCTGATGATCCTGGACACCCCGCCCGAGGAACGCTTCGACCGGGTGGTGCGTTTTGCCGCCGAACAGCTCGACATGCCGATGGCGCTCGTCAGCCTGGTCGACGGCGACCGGCAGTGGTTCAAGTCGCGCATCGGCATGGACGCAGCACAGACGGGCCGCGACATCGCCTTCTGCGGCCACGCCATCCTGCAGCCGGAAACCTTCGTGGTCGAAGACACGCTGCTGGACGAACGTTTTGCCGACAACCCGCTGGTGACCGCCGGGCCGCGGGTGCGCTTCTACGCTGGCGCGCCGCTCAGCGCACCGGGCGGCGAACGGGTCGGCACGCTGTGTGTGCTGGACCGCAAGCCGCGGGTGCTGGGCCCGGTGGAAATGGCCGTGCTCGAAGCCCTGCGGACCCTGGTCAACGAAGCCCTGGCCGGGCAGGACCCGGACCTCGGAGACGGTGCATGAAGGCCGCGCTGCGCCCTGCCGCCGTGCTGCTGGTCGAACCACAATTTGTCATGCGCCGCACCATGGTGGCCGTGGGCCGCCAGCTCGGCATCGTCGAATTCCACGAAGCCACCAGCGTGGCGCGGGCGCTGCCGTTGTTGGCAACGCGGGCGTTCAACGGCCTGGTGCTGGACATGGGCGACGGCCCCGAGGCGCTGGCCCTGCTGGAACATCTGCGCGCTGGCGGCTTCGCCAGCCAGTCCGACCTGCCGGTGATTGCGCTGACGTATCTGTCGTCGCCGGCGGCCGCCAGCCAGCTCGATGCATTCAAGCCGCTCAAGGTGCTGCACAAGCCCTTCAGAGTGGGTGAACTGCTGGAGTCGGTGTCGCAGATCGACATGCGCCAGGCCTGACGCCGCGTACCCCGCGCGGTGTGTGCCGCAACCCGGCCTGGCGGGCCATGGCCGTCAGGTCAACGGATGAAAACACGCCGCTGAACGCCCCGCACCCCGGTCCGCCAGCGGCGGCACGCGCTGGCTGCAGTCCGGCTGGGCACGGGCGCAACGCGGGTGGAAGGTGCAGCCCGGCGGCAGGAGCGTCGGTGCCGGAATCTCGCCTTCGATCTTCGACAGGCGGATGCGCGCCTCCGGGTCCGGCACGGGTGACGAATCGCGCAACACGCGGCTGTAGGGGTGCAGCGGGTGGTCGAGCACCTGCGCGGTGGGGCCGTGTTCGATGATGCGGCCGAGGTACATCACACACACCGAGTCGCAGAAGTGGCGCACCACGCCGAGGTCGTGCGAGACGAACACGAAGGACAGGCCGCGGTCGCGCTTCAGCCGCTCCAGCAACTGCAGGATCTGCGCCTGCACCGACACGTCGAGCGCCGACACCGGTTCGTCGGCCACGATCAGTTCCGGGTCGAGCACCAGGGCGCGGGCGATGCCGATGCGCTGGCGTTGCCCGCCCGAGAACTCATGCGGATACCGGTCCAGTGCCGACAGCGGCAGGCCGACTTCGCCGAGGGTCTGTTCCACCTTGGCGGCGATCTGCGCGGCGTTGCCGAGTCGGTGCACGACCAGCGGCTCGGTCAAGGCCTGCCGCACGGTGCGGCGCGGGTTGAGCG
>JAQGMQ010000341.1 GCA_028292305.1 Rhodoferax sp. | reverse complement strand
GGATGCGCTGCAGGTGGCGCTGGCACCCGCGCCCCCGGTCGGCGCCGAGGCCGACCTGCAAGGCGCCGCGATGGGTGCGGTCAACCCGGCTGCTTTCGTGGCTTCGCCAGCGTCCGCGCAGCTGTTCGCGCGCCTCGATGCGCTGCTGGTCGACGACGATGCGGAAGCCGCCGAAGTGCTTGCCGCACATGTGTCTTTGTTGCAAGCCGCCCTCGGCCCTGCGTTCGGCGCCTTCGAGGCCCGTGTCGCCGGTTTCGATTTCGCCGAAGCCCTGGTGCTTTTGCGCGAAGCGCAGCCCCCGCCGCTGCCGCGCTGAACGTTGCCGGTCTAGGTCTGCGCCGGCGCTTCTCAGCCGGGATTGTCTAACCGGTTGCACGATTTGTATTGCGCCCCGCTGCGGCATCGCGTAGATTGGCATCACATATGTTACAAATGGATGTCATTTTGGAGCGATGCGCGCGGACGGCCGAATGACCGCCCTCCCTGCACGCATGGCCCCGGCTGATGAAGGTGTGGGCCAGTGGACCCGCGTCGCGCTCGGCGGCTGGTGGCGTGACCGGCACGCCGACACGCCCGCGTCGGTGGCAGCGCTGCGGGCCGAGGTGGCGCTGCTGCGTCAACTGCCGGCCGGCCGCTTCGCGCAGGTGGTGGCCACGTCGGACGTGGAGGCGGCCACACGCCAACACGCGGACACCGCCGATGCCACGGTCACGGCGCTGGTTGCGCCCGCCGCGGGCGGTTTTGCAGTCCGGCTGCAAGTGCCGTTTGCGGGCCGTCTGGATGCCTGGCTGGCGACGGGCGTGCGGCCGGCGCCGCCTGAAGCCTTGCGCCTGTGCCGGGCGCTCACCCGCTGCGTGGCCGCCCTGCACGCCGAGGCCCAGCCCGACAAACACCTGCATCCGGCCCGCTTCTTCGTGCCCGAGGATGCGCTGGCCGGCGAGGCCTGCCTGGCCGAACTCAGCCGGCTCTCGCGCCCTGCGGTGGAAGAGCGGCAGGCCGGCGCCGTGGCCTGGATCGAAGGGGATCTTTCCTACCTGGCACCCGAGCAGACCGGCCGCATGAACCGCGCCATCGACCACCGCAGCGACCTCTACACGCTGGGCGTGATCTTCTACCGCGTGCTTACCGGCCGGCTGCCGTTCACCGGTGTGGACGCGCTGGCGCTGGTGCATGCCCACCTCTCGCTGGCGCCGCCTTCGCCCCGCGCCCTTGACGCGACGTTCCCCATCGCCTGCGAGCGGATGTTGCTGAAGCTGCTCGAGAAAAATGCCGAAGACCGCTACCAGACCGCCGAAGGCCTGTGCGCCGACCTGGACAGCCTGATCGAAGGCGGCGCCGCCAGGCTCGCGGACGCGGCATTCCTCCCCGGTGCCGACGACCACCACCGCGAACTGGTCATACCCGAGCGCCTGTATGGCCGCGTGGCCGAGGTGCAAAGCCTGCTCGCCGCCTTCGGCAAAACCGCCATAGGCGGCAAGGTGCTGCTGCTGGTGGCCGGCTATTCGGGCGTGGGCAAATCGGCATTGATCAACGAGGTGCACAAGCCCATCACCGCCGCGCGCGGCACCTTCATTGCCGGCAAATTCGACCAGTACCAGCGCGACGTGCCCTACGTGGCGGTGCTGGTGGCCTTGCGTGAACTGCTCGAGCTGGTGCTGGCCGAGCCCGAGGCCCATATCGCCCGCTGGCGGATGGCGCTGGCGCAGGCGCTGGGCCCGGAGGCCGGCGTGATGCTGGCGCTGCTGCCGGAGCTGGGCCGCCTGATCGGCCCGCAGCCGGCGCCGGCCGAGGCCGAGCCCAGCGAAGCCGCGGCCCGCCTGAAGCGCGTGTTCCAGAGTTTCATCGGCGTGTTCGCCCGGCCCGCGCATCCGCTGGTGCTGTTTCTCGACGACCTGCAGTGGGCCGATGCGGCCAGCCTGCAGTTGCTGGAGAACCTGTTTGCCGAAAGCCAGTTCGGCCACCTGATGGTGATCGGCGCCTACCGCAACAACGAGGTCGGCCCGGGCCACCTGCTGCCGGCCGCGCTGCAACGCATTGCCGAAGCCGGCACCGTGCCCGTCACGCTGGTGCTGGCGCCGCTGGCCGAGGACGCCGTGCGCGCGCTGTTGGCCGCCAGCCTGTTGCGCGAGCCAGCGGACGTGGCCGAACTCGCCGCCATCGTGCGGGCCAAGACCGAGGGCAATCCGTTCTACCTGAAGGTGTTGCTGCAGTCGCTGGCGCAGCGCGGCATGCTGATGCGCGCACCGGGCAAACGGGCCTGGCACTGGAACGCCGCCGCGCTGGCGAGCGAGGCCTTGTCGGGCAACGTGGTCGAGCTGGTGTTGGCCTCGTTGCGCGAACTGCCGGCCGGCGCGGCACAGTGCCTGTCGCTGGCCGCGTTCCTGGGTGCGAGCTTTTCCATCGACGTGCTGGCCAAGCTCGCTCCGGGCGGCGCCGAAACGCTGGCGGCCGATCTGGAGGTGCTGGAGCGCCGCCGCTACCTGCTGCGCCTGCGCGGTGAAAACACACGCGAACTGCGCTTCCCGCACGACCGCATCCAGGAGGCGGCCTACCAGCTGTGCCCGGCCGGCGAACGCACGGCGCGCCACGTGGCCATCGGGCAGCGGCTGGCGCAGGACGAGCCCGACCTGACCGCGTCGCCCAACCTGTTCACCATCCTGCAGCACCTGAACCATGGCCTGGCCGACGCGGTGGGCGTTGAACGCGTGGGCCTGTTGCGGCTGAATCTGGCGGCCGGCCGACGGGCCCGCAAGGCATTGGCCCATGGCCCGGCGGCGGGGCTGCTGGGCCTGGTGCATGGCGTGCTTGATGAAGCTCTCTGGCGCGATGAGCGCGCGCTGGCTTTCGAGGCCGAGCTTGAATACGCCCAGGTGCTGCTGCTGGCCGGCGACTCGGCGCAGTCGGACGTCGTGGCGACGGCACTGCTGCCGATGGTGATCGACCCGATGGAGCTGGCCCGTGTGCAGAGCCTGCGCATGGAACTGTGTGCGATCGCGGCACGTTACGAGGAGGCCATCGCCGTTGGCCGGCAGGCGCTGGCGGCGCTCGGCTTCGAGTTGCCGACCGGGGATTTTGAAACCCACCACGCAGCCATGGGTGCGCAGCTGGCTCTTCAGATGGCGGAAGTTCCGCTCGACCGATTGACCGAGCACAAACCACTGGACGATCCGAAGATCCGGCATGTGCTGGCCATCCTGAAGCACGTGCTGGCGCCCATGTATTTTGTCGACATGCGCCTCTACCGCGCCACCGCAGCGCTCGGCGTGAGCCTGACCTTGCGCCACGGCGTCGGCCGCGAGAGCGCCTGGCTGTTGGCGGCTTTGGGTCTGGCGACCACCATCGAGCCTAAAAACCAATTGGTGGCGGTGCGTTATGGGGACCAGGCCCTGGTCCTTGCGGAACATATGGGCGACCAGGCCAGCCTGTGCTGCGTGCTCGAATCTCAAGTGGTGTTCCTGAACCACTGGGTGCGGCCGATGGCGCTGAGCCGCGATCTGCTGCGCCGGACCATGGAGGCCGGCCTCGCGTCCGGCGAGATGCTCTATGTCGGCTACGCGGTCCTGATGCAGTCGTATTCGATGCTGCACCAGGGCACGCCGCTGGCGGAGCTGGCGGCATCCACGACCACTTGGCGCAATTTCGTTCTGGCTCACGGCGGCCACAACCTTGTCGCCGACGGCATTGAAGGCGTGCATTACGCCTTGGGCCTCCTCGGCTCCGGCACCGTGCCAGCGGACGAGTCGTCCATGAAGACGCGCTGGGTGGAACGCGGCAACCCGGTGGCCGTGGTCCTGTACGAGGTCGCGCGGGCGCAGGTCTACATGCTGATGGGCGACCACGCGGCCGCCGCGCCCTTGCTGGCCGCAGCGCGCGCCGTGTCGTTGCCGACGCGTTTTCCGGGCCTGATCACCATCGCCGTCTACCATTTCCTGGAAGCGCTGGCGACGGTGCGGCTGGCAGGCGACGACCCGCTGCGCCGGGCGGCGGTGGCAGCCGAGGTGGAGGCGCAATGCGACCAGCTCGACCATTGGGGCGCGCTGGCGCCGGACAACTTCGCCCATTGCAGTCCGGCCGTGCGCGCGGAACTGCGCGTGCTGGTCGGCGATGGCGTCGGAGCCCTGGTCCTGCTGCGCAGCGCGCTGGCGGCGGCGCGTCGCGGCTGCATGTGGTTCGACTACCTGATGCTGGCCGAGCGTGCGGTGGGCTTGTGCTTCACCGTCGGTCAGACCGCCGAGGCCTGCGATTGGCTGGCTGAAGCCCTGCAGACGGCCCGCACGCTCGGCTTCACCTGCAAGGTCGATGACCTGCTGGCCCGCTACCCCCTGCTGGCTTCGCAGAAGGAAACCGACCCGTCGGCGCGCACCACCCTGCAGGTGCTGGAGATGACCCGCGTGCTCGACCTGATGGCCGTTTTCCACCGCGAAAACACGCTGAGTGCGCTGCTGCACCGCATCGGCCATGAGTTCCTGGGGCTCTCGGGCGCCAGCGGTTTTGCATTGATGATGCGCGCCGAAGACGGGGCCTGGCGCCTGCATGCGCACCTTGGCCTGGGGGGCGCGGGCCAAGCCGGCGGCCTGCAGCTGGCCGACCTGCCGTTCGAGGCGCTGTCGACCGAGTCAGCGGTGGATGACGTGGCGTCGCTGTTGCCGCGGCGGCCGATCCGCCTGGCCATCAACAGCACGCGCCTGGCCGTGCACCTGGACCCGGCCGACGACGCCCGCTTCATCGGCGACGCCTACCTGGGCGCACACCGGCCGCGCGCCATGGTCTGCCTGCCGCTGCTGGCGGGCGACGAGTCGATCGGCCTGATCTACCTGGAGAGTGCGCTGGCCCGCGACGTGTTCACCGCCGCGTCGCTGCGGCTGGTGGAGGTGTTGTCGGGCCAGGTGGCCATTTCCTTGCTGAAGACGACGATGTTCGACCGCATGGCACGCACGGTGGAGCGGCGCACGGCCGAGCTGCAGTTCAACCGCAACACGCTCGACACGCTGATCGAAAATGCGCCGACGCTGATGTACGTGAAAGATCTGGACGGCCGCTACGTACGCCACACGCCCGCGCTGGCCACCATGTTCGGCAAGCCCGGCGCATCGCTGGTGGGGCTGCGCAGCGACGAGATCTATCCGGCCTGGAAGTCGCACGGCATGCGCGAAATCGATCGCCGGGTGCTGGATGCGGGCGAGACCCTGAAGACCGAGGAGATGCTGCCCACCGCCGACGGCGATCGCGTGTTCCTGACCCACAAGTTCCCGCTGCGCGACGGCGACGGCGCGGTGTTCGCGATGGGCGGCGTCTCGGTCGACATCACCGAGATGAAACACGCGCAGGCCGTGGCCGAAGCGGCCACGCAGGCCAAGAGCGACTTCCTGGCCAACATGAGCCACGAGATCCGCACCCCCATGAACGCCATCATCGGCATGAGCCACCTGGCGCTGAAGACCGAGCTCGACGCGCGCCAGCGCGACTACCTGCAGAAGATCCGGCAGTCGGGCCAGCACCTGCTGGGCATCCTCAACGACATCCTCGATTTCTCCAAGGTCGAGGCTGGCAAGCTGGGCATCGAGTCGACCGCGTTCGAGCTGGCCACGCTCCTGGAAACCGTGTCCGACGTGGTGAACGAAAAGGCCCGCGCCAAGAGCCTGCCGGTGGTGATCGACGTGGCGCCCGACGTGCCGAAACGCCTGCTCGGCGACCCGTTGCGGCTGGGGCAGATCCTCATCAACTACGCCACCAACGCGGTGAAATTCACTGAGAGCGGCAGCATCGGCATCGTGGTGCAGTCGCTCGGGCCCGACCCGGTGGAGGTGGACCAGGTGCTGCTGCGCTTCGAGGTGCGCGACACCGGCATCGGCCTGACGCCGGCCCAGATCGGCCGCCTGTTCCAGAGCTTCGCGCAGGCCGACGCGTCGACCACGCGCCAGTACGGCGGTACCGGCCTGGGGCTGGCGATCAGCAAGAAACTGGCCGAGCTCATGGGCGGCGGCGTGGGTGTCACCAGCGTGCCGGGGCAGGGCTCGACCTTCTGGTTCAGCGCGCGGCTGGGCCGGGCCGAGGCGTTGGCCGGCACCACCGGCGCCGGTGCGGCGCGTGGGGAGGATTCGCTGAAGGCGCTGGCGCCGCTGCGGGGCGCGCGCATCCTGCTGGTCGAAGACAACGACCTGAACCAGCAGGTGGCAAGCGAACTGCTGGCCGACGCCGGCTTCACGGTGGACATCGCCGACAACGGCGAGATCGCGGTGCAACGGGTGGCGGCTGCCGTGTCGACGGGCCAACCCTACGACGTCGTGCTGATGGATATGCAGATGCCGGTGATGGACGGCGTGACGGCCACGCGCCACATCCGCGCCGACAGCCGCTTCGACGCGCTGCCCGTGCTGGCCATGACGGCCAACGCCATGCAGGCCGACCGCGACCGCTGCCTGGCCGCGGGCATGCAGGATTTCGTGGTCAAGCCGATCGAACCCGATGCCCTGTGGCGCGCGCTCGGCCAGTGGATCAGGCCGCGCGCCGGCCTGGGCGGCCCGGCGCCGACGCCGGCTGCGCGGCCCGCAGCACCTGAAGCCGGCACCAACGCTGTCACCGCCGCAAATGACGCCTTGCCGCGCGGCATCGACGGGCTGGACACGGCGCTCGGGCTGCGCCGCGTGATGGGCAAGCAATCGCTCTACATTGTGCTGCTGCACAAGTTCGCCAGCGGCCAGCGCGGCATCGCCGACCAGATCGCCGTGGCGCTGGCTGCCGAGCGCTGGGACACGGCCGAGCGGCTGGCCCACACCTTGAAGGGCGTGGCGGGCAACATCGGCGCCACGCCGCTGCAGCAGCGCGCCGCCGACGTGGAGGAAGCCATCCGTGCCCACGTCGAGCCGGTGCGCATCGCCCCGCTGCTGACGGCGCTGGCGATGTTGCTCGACGCGCTGCTGCGCGCGCTGGATGCGAGCCTGCTGCCGCTCGACGCCGACACGTCGGCAGACCCGGCCTCCGCAAACGCCGAGCGTGAACCGGTGCTGCGCCAGTTGGCCGCGTTCATGGCCGAAGACGACGCGGAGGCGCTCGAGCTGCTGCAGCAGCACCGGCGTGTCCTGCGGCTGTGGCTGGGGGCGGCGTCTTACGACGAAATGGAAGCGGCGCTGGGCCGTTATGACTTCGAGCTGGCGCTGCAGGCGCTGCGCAACGCCGCCGGCATGCCGACCGCCGTCGGTGGTTCCCGCGCGACCTGAAAGTGAACTGAAAAATGCCTGTGCGCCGCGCCCATTGGCGGGCCGCCAGTGGCGCGCTACAGAAACCGCCGCAGTTGCTGCAGCAGGCCCAGGGGCCGCAAGGTGCGCACGGCACGCCAGCTGCGCCAGAACACGAAGCCGCGTTTGATCCAGCGCAGGCTGGTGCGTGGCTTGAACACCGCCACCACGCCGAGCAGCGCGGCCAGGGTCAGCGGGTGGGCACGGGCGTAGTCCATGGCGCGCACCACGAAGGCCGAGACCTTGTCCGAGGTTTCGGCCGCGCGTTGGAACGGAGCCAGCTGGCGTGCCACGGCAGCGCGTTCGGCACCGATGCGCTCGGTCAGCCGGGCGCGCTCCTGGTGCAGATCAGCCAGCGTTTTTTTCATGGGGAGCCGGGGCACCGGCTACCGGCTTGGCCGCGGACCGCAGCTGGCGCAGATCTTCCTGCAGTTCGGCCAGGCTGGCCGCAAACACGTTTTCGGCATCTTCACTCGAGCGGCGCAGTGCCGTGAAGAAGAAGCCCGCGAGCGCGATGAACAGCAGCGTCAGCACCGACAGCAGCACCACGCGCTGGTCCCAGAACAGCACCACCGCCAGGGCGATGGCCAGCAGCACCGCCAGCCCGGCGCAAAAGATCAGCGCCGCCGCGAAGCCGAGCTGGCGCAGGATGCGCAGCTTCTCGGTCTGGATCTCGGTGCCCAGCATCTGCAGCCGGGTGTGGCCCGTGCCGAGCAG
>JAQGMQ010000329.1 GCA_028292305.1 Rhodoferax sp. | reverse complement strand
ACGCTGGCCGACTTCGGCGTGTCCAGCTACTTCGGCATCCAGACCTTCACCGCCGGCATCTACAAGGCCTGGCTGTCGATGGACAACCGCATCGCGGCCGCGCAGTTGGCGACGGTGCTGCTGGTCGTCGTCGTGCTGTTGTTACGGCTCGAACAACAGGCGCAAAAACGCCTGCGGTTCGTTACCGGGCGCGGTGCGCGCGCGGGCTCGTCGGAGTCGCGTCCGATCGCGCTGCGCGGCCAACGGCGCACCATCGCCTGGGTGATGTGTGGGCTGCCGGTGCTGCTCGGCTTCGTGTTGCCGGTGCTGTTCATGCTGCGCCCGCTGGCGGCCGACTGGTCGGTGCTGCCCTGGGACCGCTTCGTCGGCTGGGCCTTCAACAGCGTCTGGCTTGGCGCGCTGACCTCGGTCATCGCCGTGGCCCTGGCGCTGTTCCTGGCCTTCAGCCTGCGCCGCACGCCGGGGCCGTGGCAGCGCGCCGCCGTGCAACTGGTGGCACTGGGTTATGCGGTGCCCGGCGCCGTGATCGTGGTCGGCCTGTTGTTGCCCGTGGGCTGGCTGCAGGCCGTGGCGCCACAGACCGGTGTGGGCACGCTGGTCACGGCCACCGCAGTCGGTGTGGTCTGGGCCTACCTGGTGCGTTTTTGCGCGGTGGCGCTCCAGTCCACGCAAAGCGGTTATGCCCGCATTCCGCCGAGCTTCGACGACTCGGCGCGGATGCTGGGCACCGGTGGCTTCGGCCTGATGGCGCGGGTGCATTGGCCGCTGCTGCGCCGCTCCACCGCCGCGGCGGCCTTGCTGGTGTTTGTCGACGTGATGAAGGAACTGCCGGCCACCATGGTGCTGCGGCCGTTCAATACCGACACCCTGGCCGTGGTGGCCTACCAACTGGCCCGCGACGAGCGCCTGGGCGAGGCTGCCCTGCCATCACTGGCGCTGGTGCTGGTGGGGCTGGTGCCGGTGATGTTGCTGAGCCGCACGTTGCGGGCCGCGCCGGGTTGAGCCATCGGCCTTCGGCGCCCGCGTCCTACGGCCGGCGTCAGGCATGGACCACAGCCCGGCTGTCGTGCCTGGCGTAAGGTGGTCGCATGGGCTCCAAATCCCATCCAAGGAGACTTCATGCCAATACGATCCAACCCATGGCACGCGGCGGCGATTTCGGTCTGTGGCTTCGCGCTCGCCGCGTTCGCGCAGGTACCACCGCCGCCCGCCAATGCGCCCGGCCTGCCGGCCCCGATGACCGACAGCAGCTCGGGCGCCATCATCAATACCGTGCCTGCGACACCGCGCATCGACGACCCGGTGCCGGCGCGCCCGGTGGTGCCCGGTACGCCGGCGAACCCGACGACACCCACGATGCCGACAGCAAGGCCAGTGGTGCCGTCGACGGTCGTGCCGTCCGCGCCCGTCAATCCCGCTGCGGGCGTGGTCCCCACGCCGCCCGGGGCGACCGGGCCGATCCTGCGTCCCGAAATCGGTCGGTCCAACATCGACAACCTGCAGACCTCGCCGTCGCCCGGCGTGAAGCGCAACCCGGCGGACAACGCGACGAACTCGCTGTCGCCCGCCGACAAGGCGCAGCGCCAGTTGATGATCGAGCGCGAAGACCGGATGCGTGGGCTGAACAAAGTCAACCCTTGAGGATGTGACGCCTGCAGCCGCCGGGCTGCTGCCGGTCGAGGATTTGTGCCGGCCCCGACCGACCCTCCTTTCAGCCTGCCATACGGCCGGTTGCCTCAATACGCGTGTTCACTTTTGCCCGGCGAGCGTCGCCGGTCGCCGTTGCTGAACACGCCGCCATGGCCCGTCAGCTGCGTATCCGGCGAGCGGCCATTGGCCAGGCGCCATGCGGGGGCATTGCGCGGCACGGCAGGACTCGGCCGAATCGCCATGGCGGGATGTGTATCCAGGGAGGGGTGGCTGGTGTGCGGCGCGTCTCGGCCCGGGTTCGTTTGTTCCACGGGTTGCGAATCGTCTTTTTTCGCTTGCGCACTCTGCAGCGCGCGGTGCGGCTGGGTGGCTTTCGTCATGATGGTCCTCATAGGGCTCCGGGTTGGTCCCGGCAGCAGTACCAGGATCTAGCCCGCACTTTAAGGAGTCGGCTTGCGGCACCATGTCGGCGGGGACCGAACGGGCTGTAGGAGCGCGCCGTCTTTTCCAACTCACGACGGTGAACATGGCGCGCAATCGCCAAAGCCTGCCGCCCGCAGCGCAACGCGGTCCGCGAGCAGGGCCTGCATGAAGGCGCTGGCCCGCGCAGGCACCTTGCCATGCGCGGCCAGGCCAGCCGCGTAGACGGCCAACTTCTGCAGTTCCGCGGGCAACGGACCGGCTAGCCGAATGCCTTGCCCCGCGTGTTCGCCGGCGATGATTTCGGTGATCTGCATCACGCCGATGTCGTTGGCGCCAACGCCGCGCGCCAGTTCGGCCAGGGCCTCATCACCACTGCGGCAGCGGACCAGGCGCGGCTGCAGGGCGCCTGCGATACCCAGCCGGTCCAGCACCTCCAGCAGCAGCTTGCCGGCCGTTGCCACCGCCGGGTCGGGGCAGACCAGCCGGTCGCAGCGCAGCAGCGTGGCGCGCAAGGCCTCCAGGCTGGCGATGTCGGGCAGCGGCAGGCCGGCGCGCACCGCCAAGCCGGTGCCGACGCTGCCCAAGGCGGCACACGAGCCGGGAAGCACCAGCTGTGCGGCGGCGAGTGCGTCCATCAGCACATCGGTCAGCACGATGACGTCGACCGCCTCGCCCGCCCGCACCAGCGCATGCATCGCCTGCACAGGGCCGAAACGCGCCTGCACGGTGCAGCCGCCTTGGGCCTCCAATCGCCTGGCCACGCGCTCCACCACGGCCTGCGCGGCGCCCGCGCTCACGATGTTCAGAATGTCCAAGCGGTTCTCCTCGTCGACCGTTGTGCAATGTGTGACGCACACGCGCGCGCCTGCCTGCGTGGCGTGGGGTCATCAGGCGCAGACAACCCGGCGCGAGGCCGGGCGGCCACGGCGCCTCAGCGCACCAGCTTGATGCCGGCCTGCTGGAACTGCGCCCGCATGTCGGTCTCGATGTCGGTGATGGTCCTGGCCAGCTCGGGGCCGTTGGAGAAGCTGTCCTCCAGCTGGTAGTCCTCGACATATTTCTTCCACGACGCGGTCTGGCGCAGCTTGGTGAACATGTCTTCGTAGTACGCCTGCGCTTCCTTCGGAAAACCCGGCGGCGCCATCACGGCGCGGATCTGCGGCGTGGCCTTGATGTCGTAGCCGGCCTCTTTCAGCGTGGGCACGTTGGGATAGGCGGCCAGCGGCTTGTCGGCGATCTGCGCCAGCACCCGCAGCTTGCCGGCACGGATCTGCTCGCCGGCTTCCTGCGGTTCGATGACCATCATGTCGACGTGCCCGCCAAGCAGCGCGGCCAGCCTTTCGCCGCCGCCCTGGAACGACACGAACGCCCACTTGGTGCCGGTGGCCGTCTGCAGCGTCTGGCGGATGATGTTGTCGCGCGACGTGACCGAGCCGCCCGACTGCCTGAGTTCGCCGGGCCTGGCCTTGGCGGCTTCGATGAAATCCTTGAGCGTCTTGTAGGGCGAGTCGGCGCGCACGGCGAACACGGCCGGTTCGCGCAGCAGGTTGGCCACGGGCGTCAGGTCGTGCAACGTGACCTTGGCCTCGCTGGTGGTCAGCGGGTTGGCGATCCACACGCTGGTGATGAAGCCCAGCGTGTGCGGGTCGCCCTTCTTCTCGGCGATGGCGGCGGCCGCCACCGCGCCGTTGCCGCCGGGCTTGTTGATCACCTGCATGCGCACCGGCAGCAGCTTCTCTTTCTCGAGCATCTGGGCCACCGCACGGGCCAGCAGGTCGTTGCCGCCGCCGGGTGCGTTGTGCACGATCACGTCCACGGTCTTGGTGGGTTTCCATTGCGCATGGGCGGCGCCCATGAAGCCGGCCATGGCGGTGATGGCCACGCAGCAAACGGTCTTGGCGAATGTCATGTCTGTCTCCTTTGTTTTTGCGGGAGGCGGCTAGGCTTCCTGGTCGATCACCTGCACGCGCACCGAGTTGAACTTCTTGAACAGCGGCACGATCAGCAGGAACGCGGCGATCAACAGCAGCACGGCCGGGATCGGGCGGAACAGGATCGCCAGATGCCCCTGCGACATCATCAGCGACTGGCGCAACGCCTTCTCCATCGAATCGCCGAGCACCAGGCCCAGCACCAGCGGCGCGGTGGGAAAGTCGAGCTTGCGCATCGCATAACCCACCAGCCCGAAGACCACCAGCAGGCTCAGCTGGAAGATGCTCGAATCCGAGGTGTAGATGCCGATGATGGACACGCCCAGGATCAGCGGGTACATCACGTAGCCCGGCATCTTCAGCAACTGTGCAAACAGCGCCACCAGCGGCAGGTTCAAGATCAACAGCACCACGTTGCCGATGTACATGCTGGCCACCAGGCCCCAGAACAGCGCCGGGCTTTCTTCGATGAACAAGGGCCCGGGCTTGAAGCCCCACAACACCAGCGCGGCCAGCAGAATGGCGGTGGTGCCGCTGCCGGGAATGCCCAGGGTGAGCAGCGGCACCATGGCGCCGGCGGTGTCGGCGTTGTTCGCGCCCTCCGGTGCGGCCACACCTTCGATCACGCCGGTGCCAAACTTCTCGGGGTGCTTCGACACGGCCTTCTCGATGCCGTAGCTCAGGAACGACGAGATGGTGGCGCCCGCGCCCGGCAATATGCCGATCAGGAAGCCCACCAGCGAACCGTTGATGAAGGCGAAGCGGCAATCCTTCAGGTCCTGCAGCGTGGGCAGCAGGTTCTTCAGCCCCTTGGGCACGGGCAACATGTCGAGCGGCTTCTCGGGCTCCATGTTGGCCATGACCTCGCCCACCGCGAAGATGCCGATGGCCACGATCACGAATTCGATGCCGCCCAGCAGCTCGGTCTGGCCGAAGGTGAAGCGCGACGTCGCCGTGAACAGGTCGGTGCCCATGCTGGCCACCCACAGCCCGACCATCATCGACAGCAAGGCCTTGGTCAGCGAGTCGCCGGCCAGCAGCACCACCATGGCCAGGCCCAGCACCATCAGCGCGAAGTATTCGGGCGCGCTGAACGCCAGCGTGAGCTTGGCCAGCGGCGGCGCCACCAGCATCAGCAGCACCGTGCCGATGGTGCCGGCCACGAACGAGGCAATCGCGCTGATGCCCAGCGCCGCGCCCGCCCGGCCCTTGCGCGCCATCTGGTAGCCGTCCAGGCAGGTGGCGACCGACGACGTCTCGCCCGGCACATTGAGCAGGATCGAGGTGGTCGATCCCCCATATTTTGCGCCGTAGTAGATGCCCGCCAGCATGATCATGGCGCCGGTCGGGTCCATCTTGAAAGTCAGCGGCAACAGCATGGCGATGGTGGCCGGCGGCCCGAGGCCGGGCAACACGCCGACCACGGTGCCGAGGAAGCAACCCGCAAAACACATGACCAGGTTCATCGGGGTCAGGGCGACCGAAAAGCCCTGCACCAGTCCACTGAAAATATCCATGATGGTGTTCTCGTGATGGCGTGGGTGCGGTTGTCAGAACAGCGTGCCGACCGGCAGCTGCAACTCCAGCCCCCAGGTGAACAGCGCGAAGAAGCCGACCGCGCCGCCGACGGCATAGGCCAGCGCTTCCTTTTGCGGGCGCTTGAACATCACGGCAATGATGAACCAGGTCAACAAGCCGAACGCGATCATGAAGCCGACGAACTTGATGATGGCCACACACACGGCCAGCGCGAACCAGCAGGTCATCGCGCGCCGCAGTTCCGACCAGCGCATCAGCTTGTGCCTGGCGTTGGCGTCATGCCGGAACACCGTGCCCGCCACCAGCAGCACAGACAGCGCCACCATCACCGTGCCGTACCACATCGGGAAGAAGCCCGGCCCCGGGCCTTCCTCGGTCATGTAGGGCCAGCCCCAGGCCTGGCTGACGATGTAGACCCCCAGGCCGGCGAGCACCAGCCCGGCCCAGAAATCTCCCTTGCGGTAGAGCGAGTTCATGTCTTGTCTCCTGTCTCTTTGTCATGGCCGCCGGCTCTGGGCCGGCGGGTGGGAAACCGTGCGCTGCGGGGCGCCTTGTCAGCGCCTGCTGACTAGTTTTGGCCGAGTTGCGTGTACCGGCCGATCTCCACCAGCTCGGCGATGGTGCCGCCCGGAGCGCGGAACTTCACCGGGATCACACCCGGGTCGCTGATCACCTCGCAGCCATTGGCCAGAATGTCCTGCGTCGATTGCGCCAGGTCTTCGACCTCCACCGCGAAGTGGTGGATGCAGGGGCCGTCGCCGGACGCGGTGGACTCGGCCGAGGTGGTGCCCGCGTCGTACTTGATGAGCGTGAAGTCGATCTCGCCGTCGGTCATGTGGCGCGAGGTGTGGTCGCGGGTCTTCTTGGTTTCGGTGTCGCGGAAGTCGAACAGCCTGATGTAGAAGTCGCCCACCGATTGCACGTCGTCCACCTTCAGCGAGATGTGGGTGATGCGGTTGATCTTCTGGCCTCGGTTGTCGGTCTTGTAGCGGCCGATCTCGACCAGCTCGGCAATGGTGCCGCCCGGCGCGCGAAACTTCACCGGGATCACGCCCGGGTCGCTGACCACCACGCAGCCGTTGGCCTGGATCTCCCTGGTGGCCTGTTCCAGGTCTTCCACCTCGATGCCGAAGTGGTGGATGCAGGGGCCGGCGCCGGCCGCGGTGGACTCGGCCGAAGTGGCGTCGTCGTCATAGGTCAACAGAGTGAAGTCGATCTCGCCGTCGGTCATGTGGCGCGAAGTGTGGTCGCGCGTCTTCTTGGTTTCGGCGTCCTGGAAGTTGAACAGCTTCTGGTAGAAGTCGCCGGTTTTCTGGATGTCATCGACCTTCAGCGACAAGTGGACTATGCGGCTCATTCGGGTATCTCCTGATTGTGTTTCGACAGAGCGCCACAGCGTGGCCGGTCCATGGAAGAAGGCTGTTCACTGCGGAGTGGGCACACCGGTTTCCGTCGACTTGGGTCAAATCATGCGCCGCGACTATTGCTCTGTAAAATGCATTCTTTCTTAGGATTGATGTGTGGCACACATGAATTTCGACCTGCCGGACCTGCGCGCTTTCGTCGCCGTGGCCAAGCTCGGCAGCTTCCGCGCCGCAGCCGAGGAGCTGCATATTTCGCAGCCGGCGCTGTCCCGCCGCATCGAAAAGCTCGAAGGCGCCCTGGGCGTGCGGCTGTTCAACCGCACCACGCGCAAGATCGACATGACCACCGTCGGCCGCGAGTTTTCGCACCGCGCCAATGAGCTGCTCGACGGGCTGGAGCTGTCGCTGATGGGCATCCGCGACGTGGCCACACACGTCAGCGGCGAAGTCACGATCGCCTGCATTCCCTCGGCGGTGCGCTACTTTTTGCCGGCCATCCTGAAGGCGTACCACGAGCGGTATCCGCAGATCCTGGTGCGGGTCATCGACCAGGGCGCCAACGAAGTCATCAGCACGCTGCTGCGCAACGAGGCCGACTTCGGGCTCAACTACATCGGCACGCAGGAGCCCGACCTCGAGTTCGCCCCGCTGATCAAGGAGCCCTTCGTGCTGGCCTGTCGCGTGGAGCATCCGCTGGCGCACAAGAAGAAGGTGACCTGGGCCGATCTCACGGCGTATGAATACATGTCGGTGACCAAGGACAGCGCGAACCGTTTCCTGCTCGACCTGGCGCTGTCCAACCATGCCAAGCGCCCGCGCTGGTACTGCGAGGCGCAACACGTGTCGACGTTGGTGGGCCTGGTCGAAGCCGGCATGGGCATAGCGGCCGTGCCGCGCCTGTCGATGCCGCCGGACGGCCATCCGATCCTGGTGAGTGTGCCGCTGGTCGACCCGCTGATCACGCGCACCGTGGGGCTGGTGCGTCGGCGCGGGCGTTCGCTGTCACCGGCGGCGCAGCCGCTTTATGACCAGATGGCGGCGCTGAAGCAGAAGCCGGGGAGGGGTCGACGCGCTTGACGTCTTGGGGCGCTCAGCCCTGGGCCAGGGCGATGCGTTGGCGGATGGTTTGCCACAGCGCACGCTGCGCGTCGGGGCTGGACCGGCCCCAGGACGAGATCTCGCCGAGAGTGCGGAAGCAGCCTTCGCACAGGCCAGAGTCGGCGTTCACGCGGCAGACGGAAATGCAGGGGGAGGGGACGCGGTCGCCTGCGGCTGCTACGGTGTTGGCGCGTTCCAGGACCAGCTGGATGGCTTCTTCGTTGAGGTAGCTGACGGGGGCGGTGTCGGGGGTGGGCGTGGTCATGGGGTGCAGGCTGCGGGGTTGGGGCTTCGCGAGGCGGATGGTAACGCTTGGTTGGTTTTGGGGTGTTGCCCGACGTGGCGTGCGCTGTGCGAAGGATTCAACGACCTGGCTGTGCTGAGCTTGTCGGAGGGCGTGGTTCAGGTTGTCATGTCTGGTTGGATTGTCAACGGTTGTTGACGCTGCTGGCCGGTAGTCGCACCGGCGGGCGAGCCCCCTTTCTTGTGCACACAAGAAACGGGCCCCATCGATTCCGCCCCCACTAACTGCGCCCTGCGCTTCGCTGCGGGAGCCTGCGGCGCTCGGGTTTGGCGGGGTCTGGCTAAACTCGCCTGCGGCTCAAACAACGCCAGCCCTGATCCGCCAAACCCTCCGCTCCTCGGCCATTTAGAGGGGGGTGGGGAGGGGTCAGGGTACCGGATACCGGACGCGTCGCTGCGCTGGCTACCGTCACAGCTCGCTGCGCATCGCCTGTCTTGCTCCCTCGCCCGCGTGCGGGAGAGGGTTGGGGTGGGGGTCGGTTCGGAGGTCGCGGGCGCGTCGCCTTCTTCCCTAGCGCGGCGTATCGCGTTCTTCCACCCAATAGGTGTCCGGCCCGTCCGACGCATTCGCCGATTGCGACTCGGCTTCGAGGCGCTCTCTGGCGTCGGGGGTGGCGATTTCCCAGTCTGTGTATTGGACCGGCGCGCTGCCCGCGACAACCGTGATGGTGGTGGCCCAGCAAAGTCGAATTTCTTTCATGGCACAAGCTTACTCCGGGTCGGGAATGGCTGTGTAACGCCGTTCACCGGCTTGGGGCCGGCTCGTGTTGGCTACGGTGCGGTGTGTCTGGCCGCTGCGGCCGCGTCGAGCGGCCAGGCCACGGCGGCGCAGCTCGATGCGCCGTCAACTGCGTTTCAAGCGGCGTGCACCGCCTCAAGGCGTGGCACCGAGCGGCGCGCGCTCGCTGGCCATCTGGAAGATGCAGTCGCCGCGGCGCACCATGGCCATGGCGCGTTTGCAGATCACCTCGCCGGAGGCCAGGAAGTGCACCGTCTCGGGCGCGCGCCGGGGTGTCGCCGGGAAGTGGATCAAGGCCGCGGGCTGGCCCTTTTCAACGCGGGCGCCGAGTTCGACCAAGGGCTCGTAGACGCCGTCGTCGAAGGCGTAGACATAGTGCAGGCCGCGGTCGATGCGCATCAGGCGCGACGGCGTGGCGGGCGCGTCGGGCACCGGGCCGCCGTGCAGCAGTTCGACGAAGCGCAGCAGCCGCAGCACGCCGTGCAGGCCCTGCCGCACCAGCGCGGCGTCGACGTTGCCCGCACCGCCGAGTTCGGTCAGGAAGCAGATCGCGTTCTGCCGGCGCGCGGCCGCGGTCACGTTGACCGGGTTCGGCGCGTACAGGAACGCCCGCGGCAGGCCGAAGGCTTCGAGCAGACCCGTCACGTAGGTTTCTTCGGCGGCGTCGCGCGGCTCCAGGCCCATCATGTTGGCGCCGTCGTACAGCAGCGACGAGCCGCCCGAATGCAGGTCCAGCATGAGCTGCGCCCGCGCCAGCAGCGTGTGTTCGATGTAGTGGGCAATGATCTGCGTGGGTGTGCCCAGCGGGTCGCCGGGGTAGAGGCGGTTCAGGTTGCCGTCATCGAGTGGTGACGTGCGTAGGCCGGCTTCGGCTGCAGGTGCGTTGGCCATCGGCAGCAGGATCAGCTGGCCTTTGATCATGGCCGGCTCGATCTCGCGGATCAGCTTCGAGACGATGATCTGGCCTTCGTATTCGTCGCCGTGGGTGCCGGCGCTGACGATGACCACCGGGCCTTCGCCATGGCTGAAGTTGCGGATCGACGCCACCGGGATCGGCAGCCAGCCGTAGGCCGAGCGGTGCACCGAATGCGGCAGGCGCAGGTAGCCGATGTGTTTGCCGTCGGCATCGAAGTCGATGTCGGCCTGGATGGGGTTCTTGGCTTGTAGATGCGTCATTTCCAGGCAGCGCCTTTTTTCATGTTGCCGACCATGTCGTAGTCGGGCGTCACGTTCTGGTGGGCCAGCTTCTGCAGCGTGCCGTCGGCCACCATGTCGGCAATGGCCTTGTTCATGGCCGCCAGCAGCGCCGGCGAGTTCTTCGGCACCACGGCCGCGCCGAGCGAATACACCAGCGGCTCACCCACGGTCTTCACCGGCAGCTTGTTGATGGTCTGCATCTTGTAGCCGTTGAAGTAGGAGTCGATCACCGAGTCGAGCCGGCCCGTCACCAGGTCGTTGAACAGGAAGCCGCCGCCTTCGTAGGTGCGGATATCCGACTGCGGCAGGTTGTTGCGGGCCCAGAGTTCATTGGTGGTGCCGGCGCTGGCCCCCACGCTTTTGCCCTTGAGGCTGGCCGCGTCCCTGATGTCGGTGTTGCCCGCGCCGACCCAGATGCGGAAGTCCTGAACGGTGTACGGGTCGGTGAAGTCGACCACCTTGGCGCGCTCGGGTGTGCGCGCCATGCTGTTGACCACCACGTCGTATTTTCTGGCGTTGATGCCTTCGATGAAGTTCTTGAACTTGTCGGCCACGAACTCGACCTTGGCCACGCCGATGCGCTTGAAGATTTCGCGGGCGATGGCCACGTCGTAACCCGCGGCCTCGTTCCTGTCGTCGAGGTAGCTCCAGGGCGGGCTGGCCTGGGTGTTGGCGACCAGCACGACACCCTTCTTTTGCAGGCGGCTCAGCGAGTCGTCGGTCTGCGCCTGGGCCACCAAGCCCGCAAGTCCGCAGGCGATGACGAGCGCCGCGCGCGCCAGGAAGGGTGTCAGGGT
>JAQGMQ010000328.1 GCA_028292305.1 Rhodoferax sp. | reverse complement strand
GGCTTGCGAGGACGCCACCTGGTCGGCCACGTCGCGCACCGCGTCGATGACGGCCGAGTTGTAGCTCTCGACAGCGGCGTCCAGGTCGGCGGTCTTGCCGCGCAGGTTGGCGCGGAGCCGGCCCGCGTCGAAGATCGGCAGGCGCAGCGCCGGGCCCACGCCCCACTGCAGGCTGCCGGCATTGGCCAACTGGCCGAGGCCGATGCTGGACAGGCCGACGAAGCCGATCAGGTTGATGTTCGGATAGAACTGCGCCTTGGCGCTGGCCGTGTCCTTGGTGGCGGCTTCGACGCGCCAGCGCGCGGCAGCCACGTCGGCGCGGCGGCCCAGCAGATCGGCCGGGATGTTCGACGGCGTGACGGCCGCCTGCACCGGCAGCGCCGACAGTGCCGGCAACACCAGCGCATCGGCAATGCGCGGTTGGCCCACCAAGGCGCCCAGCGCATTGCGGGCCAATGCCGATTGTTCCTGCAGCGCTTCGATGACCTGGCGCGCTTCGGGCAGGCCGCCTTCGCTCTGGCGCAGTTCGAGGCGGGTGTCCAGGCCGGCGTTCACGCGGTCGCGCACCAGGTTCAGCGTTTCGCCACGTTGGGCCAGCGTGCGCTGGGCCACCACGAGCTGCTCGTTGATGCGCACCAGCTGGAAGTAGCTGCGCGCCACCTGGCTGGCCAGCAGCACACGCGCGGCCTGGGCGTCGGCCTGGGCGGCCTGCACGCTGCCGAGTGCAGCGTCGAGGGCCGCGCGGTTCTTGCCGAAGAAGTCGAGCTCCCAGCTCCCGTTGAGCTGCGCCGTGCCGGCATCGCGAATGGAACCGGCCAGAGGCGCGGGGTACAGGCCGTTTTCGGTGTAGCGCTGGTGCGTGATGTCGACTGCGGCGTCGACACGTGGCTTGAGGCCGGCATCAGCCAGCGCGCTGGCCGACTGGGCGCGGGCGATGCGGGCCTGCGCCAGCTTCAGGTTCGGGCTGGTGGCCAGGGCCTGGTCGATCAGGCCGTTGAGCTGCGTATCGCCGTAGGCGCGCCACCAGGCGGCGTCGATGGCCTGGCCTTCGCCCGCATTGCCAGCGTTGGTGGCATCGGCATAACTCAGGCCGAGCGAGGCCGCGTCGCGCGGCTGGGCCACGGGGTCGATGCCGGAGAAATTGGCGCAGGCGGCCAGGCTGGCCAGGGCGACGGCGGCGAGGCCGAAGCGCAGTGCGGTGCCGAGCGGGCGTGAACGGAGGGGGTTCTTCATGGAGATCTCGGTCGACGGTTGGTTGCGGTTCATGATTTCTTGCCGGAGGCCGACGCCTGCTGCACTTGGTACTGGGTGGCGTTGTCGAGCATGCGTTCCAGAAAGCCGGTCAGCGTCTTCCACTCGTCCTCGGAAAAGCCGGCCAGATGCGCGTTCTGCACGCGGCTCAGCACTTCGGGGATTTCCTTCGCGGCCTGGCGGCCTTCGGTGGTGAGTTCGAGGTTGACCACGCGGCGGTCTTCGCTGGAACGCACGCGCCGGCACAGGCCCTTGGCCTCCAGCCGGTCGAGCAGGCGGGTCATGCCGCCGGCGTCGAGCTGGCATTCGCGGGCCAGTTCGGCCACGGTGGAAGCGCGGCCCAGCGCCAGCTTGAACAGCGGTACCCACTGCGCATTGGTCAGGCCGGCGGGTTCGAGCTGGCGCTCGACTTCCTGGGCGATGCTGCCGAGCAGGCGCCGCATCATGTAGCCGACGCTGCCCTCGGGCGTGTAGTTGGTGGCGCAGTAAAAAGCCGCCGGCGGCAAGCCACAGGCGGTGGCGGCATCGGTGACCGGCTCGGCGTGTTTCGCAGCGTTGCGTTTGGCCGGAACAGTTGCTGTGGAAGTGGCTGTGTTCATGGATCCGAATATTAGTTGTTTAGTCAATTAATGTCAAGTCTTTCTTTGCCGGGACAGTATCTCGTACACTGCGTGCATGGCCTCCTCCACCTCTTCGCCCTCTTCCAGCAACTCTGCCGTTGCGTCACCCCTGCCCTCACCCGCGCGCGGCGGCAACGTCGCGCCCGCCAAAGGGTCGCCCAGCTCGCTGTCGGGCCTGTTGCCGTTCCTCAAGCCCTACCGCTGGCGGATTGCGCTGGCCGTCGTGTTCCTGGTGCTGGCGGCGGTGGCCACGCTGGTGTTCCCGCTGGCGCTGCGCGCGCTGATCGACAACGGGCTGGTGGCCGCGGCTGGCGGCAAGGTCGACCCGGGTGCGCAAGTGCTGGCGCTGCGGAACCATTTCTTCGAGCTGTTCGGCGTGGCCGCGGCGCTGGGGCTGTTTTCGGCCGGGCGCTTCTACATGGTCAGCTGGCTGGGCGAACGCGTGACCACCGACCTGCGCAACGCCGTGTATGCCCACGTGGTGCGGCAAAGCCCGGAGTTCTTCGAGACCACCCAGACCGGCGAGGTGCTGTCGCGCCTGACCGGCGACACCACGCTGGTGCAGACCGTGGTCGGCTCGTCGCTGAGCATGGGCTTGCGCAACCTGGTGATGGGCATCGGCGCACTGGGCATGCTGGTCTGGACCAACCCCTATGTGATGACCCAGGTGCTGGGCATTCTGGTGCTGGTGGTGCTGCCCAGCGTGTGGTTCGGCAAGCGCGTGCGCAAGCTGTCGCGGGCCAGCCAGGACCGCGTGGCCGACGCCAGCGCCATCGCCGCCGAGGTGCTGAACGCCATTCCGGTGGTGCAGAGCTACACCGCCGAAGGCCGCGAGGCCGCGCGCTTCGATGCATCCACCGCCAATGCCTTCAACACCGCGATCCGCCGCACCAAGGCGCGTTCGGTGCTGGTGGCGTTCATCATCATCGCCACCTCGGCCGCGCTGCTGTGGGGCCTGTACCAGGGCACGCAGGCCGTGATGCGCGGCGACATCAGCGCCGGCCACCTGGGCCAGACGGTGGTCTACGTGATCATCCTGGCCGGCGCCACCGCCGTGCTGGGCGAGGTCTACGGCGACCTGCTGCGCGCCGCGGGCGCCAGCGAGCGCCTGATGGAGCTGCTGCAGACCGAGTCGCCGATCCGCTCGCCCGCCAACCCGGCCCGGGCCACCGTGGTGCCGGCGGGCAGTGCGGTCGACTTCGACGCCATCACCTTCCACTACCCGTCGCGCCCTGCCCAGGCCGCACTGAGCGACTTCAACCTGCATGTGGCACCCGGTGAAACCGTGGCGCTGGTGGGCGCCAGCGGCGCGGGCAAGAGCACTGTGTTCCAGCTGCTGCTGCGCTTCTACGACCCCGACCAGGGCGGCATCGGCCTGGATGGCGTGGCCACCACGGATCTGGCGCTGGACGACCTGCGTCACCGCGTGGGCATCGTGCCGCAGGACGCGGTGATCTTCTCGACCAGCGCGCTGGAGAACATCCGCTACGGCCGTCCCGATGCAAGCGACGACGATGTCATCGCCGCAGCGAAGGCCGCCTTCGCGCACGACTTCCTCATGGCCCTGCCCGAAGGCTACGGCACGTTCCTCGGCGAACGTGGCGTGCGGCTGTCCGGCGGGCAGCGCCAGCGCATCG
>JAQGMQ010000312.1 GCA_028292305.1 Rhodoferax sp. | reverse complement strand
TCGCTGATGTTCTTGTAGAAGCCGAAGGCCATCGGCGGTTTGTAGGGCTGGCCTTCGCGGTTGCGGCCTTCGCGCACGGCGGTGGCGATCTCGGCATCGGTCCAGTTCTTCAAACCACTCTCGTGCGGCGTGAGGTTGCGGGCCACGCTCTGGCCCCACGGCCCATTGAACACCTGGCCGCCCGCGCCCACGCTCTTCATGACCAGCATGCCTTTTGTGTCGCGCGGCGAATGGCATTCCATGCAATGGCCGATGTCGGCCAGGTACTTGCCATAACGCAACCCATCCTTCGGCGCCGGGGTTTTCACGCCCTGCACCGGCGGCCCGTAGTTGGGCGGCAAGGGGATGTTGTAGCTCGACTTCTGCACCGCGTTGTCGACAGCCGGCTGCGCACGCAGGTAGGCGACGATGGCCGCGAGATCGCTGTCGGACAGGTTCCGGTAGAAGGCGATCGGCATCGGCGGGCCGATGACGGTCTTGTCGGGCCGGATGCCTTCGCGGATGGCCTTGGCCAGTTGCGCGTCGGTCCACTTGCCGATGCCCGTCTGCAGGTCGGGCGTGATGTTGGAGGCGGCGGCCTTGAACGGCGGTTCGTCGAACAGCATGCCGCCCGACAGCCCCTTGTCGAACAGCGGCTGCCCCTGCGGGCCACGCGCGACATGGCAGTTGCCACAGGCCACGATGCCCTCCATCAGCAGCTTGCCGCCCTCGACCGAACCGGCCTTCTGCGCCTGCGCGGATGAAGCCGCGAGCAGCACCCATGCAGCCCCCAGCGCCACCGAACGGAAAGATGTGAACATGCGGACTCCGCGTATTGAACCCGCCGCGACTATAGGACGCCGCCTGCCGCGCGTCGAGGGGGCGCGCTACGCCATTTGGCGTAAGCGGGCCTCTGGATGGGGTGCCGCTCTACCATCTTGCGACGGTACGCCGGTGGGGTCTCAGGCGGCCGGCGACTTCAGCAATTGCCCGACGCGCACACGCAAGACTTCGGGCGCCACCGCGGTGGCCGGCAGCGCCGTGCCCACGTTCAAACCCACGCGGTTGAACATGCCCCGCCGAAACGGCCGCACCATGGCGCCGCCGTTTTCGACCCGGCTGAAATACGAGCCCCACAGGTTGGTCAGCGCCATCGGCACCACGGGCACCGGCGCGCTCTCCAGGATCTTCATGATGCCGCCCTTGAACTCCTTCAGCTCGCCGTCCTTGGTGATGCCGCCCTCGGGAAAAATGCCCAGCAGGTCGCCGTCCTGCAGCACCTTGGCCGCGGCTGCGAACGCGGTTTCATAGGCGGCCGGGTCTTCGGCACGCGGCGCGATGGGGATGGCCTTGGCCAGGCGGAACAGCCAGCCGAGCACCGGCACCTGGAAGATGCGGTGGTCCATCAAAAACACGATGGGCCGCGGGCTGGCCGCCATCAGCAGCACCGCGTCGACGAAGCTCACGTGGTTGCAGGCCAGGATGGCCGCGCCTTCGAGCGGGATGTTTTCATCGCCCTTGACCTTGAAGCGGTACACGAAGTGCGAGACGGCCCAGGCGATGAAGCGCAGCAGGTATTCGGGCACCAGCATGAAGATGTAGAAGGCCACCACCGCGTTGGCAATGCCCACCACCAAAAAGATCTGCGGAATGCTGAAGCCCGCGCCAAGCAGCGCGCCGGCGATGACCGAGCTGGCGATCATGAACAGCGCGTTCAGTATGTTGTTGGCCGCGATGATGCGGGCGCGGTGCGTGGGCTGGCTGCGCATCTGGATCAGCGCATACATGGGCACGCTGTACAGCCCGGCGAACAGGCTCAGGAGCGCCAGGTCGGCCATCACGCGCCAATGCGCCGGCTGCGCGATGAAGGCGCGCAGGTGCAGGCCGTCGGCCGGCGGCAGGCCACGCGAGGCGAAGTACAGGTCGATGGCAAACACACTCATGCCGATCGCGCCCAGCGGCACCAGGCCGATCTCGACATGGCGGCGGCTCAGCACCTCGCACAGCAGCGAACCGGTGCCGATGCCGATGGAGAACACCACCAGCAGCAGTGACGCGACCTGTTCGTCGCCATGCAGCACTTCCTTGGCGAAACTGGGGAACTGGCTCAGGAACACGGCACCGAAGAACCACATCCAGCTGATGCCCAGCAGCGAGCGGAACAC
The DNA here is from genome assembly GCA_028292305.1 of Rhodoferax sp. GTDB lineage: Bacteria > Pseudomonadota > Gammaproteobacteria > Burkholderiales > Burkholderiaceae_C > Rhodoferax_B. The sequence goes on along the minus strand of JAQGMQ010000312.1, from coordinate 7,011 downwards.
CACCAGGTTGCCATGCGCCAGCTTCAGGTTGCGGATGGTTTCGGTGACGGGATTCCAGTTGATCTTGAGGCCGGGGTCGGTGGCCGGCGTCGGCGGAATGAACTGCGCCACCACGCGGCCCACCAGAGCCAGCAGCACACAGGCGATGGCCACCTGGGTATGGCCGATTTCCGGCACCGCCACCAGCAGCCCGCCGGCCACATTGCCGAGCAGGATCGCGACGAAGGTGCCCATCTCGACCATGCCGTTGCCGCCCGTCAACTCGCGGTGACTCAGCACCTGCGGCAGGTAGGCGAACTTCACCGGGCCGAACAGCGTGGAATGCAGGCCCATCAGGAAGGTGCAGGCCAGCAGGATCACCACGTTGGCCGTCATGAAGCCCACGGCGGCCAGCGCCATGATGCCGATCTCGAGCGTCTTCACGAAGCGGATCATGCGGGTCTTGTCCCACTTGTCGGTGAGCTGCCCCGACGTGGCCGAGAACAGCAGGAACGGCAGGATGAACAAAGCGCCGATCACCAGACCCGCCAGCGAGGGCGGCAGCCAGCTGACGCTGAGCTGGTAGGTCACCATCACCGTGAAGGCGAACTTGAACAGGTTGTCGTTGGCGGCGCCGGAGAACTGCGTCCAGAAGAAGGGTGCAAAGCGGCGCTGGCGCAGCAGGGCGAACTGGTTGGGGTGTTCGGCCGGCTCGGTGAGCGCAACGGCCGGGGCGCTGGCGGCTGAGACGATGGGTGCGTTGGAAGTGTCTTGCATCTTGTTCTTTAATTCAAACCGGCGTTCATGGCGCGTCTACCTGCGCCATCGGCCATTGAGAAATCCTCGGCCTGCGATCAGATGACGCAAGCGCCCGCAGCTCCCCGCTGCCCAAGCTTCAGGCCGCCATTGTGCACAGGCTTGCCCGCGCGCACCACCGCAATGACGGGCCAGGCAGCGAACGCCGCGGCCACGTGCTTGAGGCTGTGACCCGACACCATGCCGCCGGTGATGGCAAAGACCTGGTGGTCGCCCAGCTCCAGCAGTTTGGCCAAGGCATAGGCAAGGATCACGGCCAGCAGCGGCACGCCCCAGGCGCCCACGGCGGGACGGCAGCAGGCCAGCACCAGCACCAGCAAGATGCCTCCGCCCTGCAATACCGCCCACGGCAGCAGATCGCCAGATATCCCCCAGAAGACCACCGACAGTGGCCCGCACACCAACACGAGCGACGCGACGCAGAGCCCGGCGCGCGGGCTGATCCGTTCCGCGGTGGCCAGGCCCAGCAAGCCCGCGAAGGACGCCACCATGCCGAGGCGGTCGCCTGCGAGCCGCAAGTTGTCGGGATGCAGGTGGTAGAAGCTGGAGCAGACGGCCGCCATCACCAACCCCACGAAGAACAAGCCAGCCAGCAGCCGCCGCGCGACGCCCTCACCCGCTCGGCGGCGCAGCGCCAGCAGGCCCAGAACACCGCCCACCGCGAACGGCAGATTGCTCAGCACATCCAGCGCGTGCGGCAGCCCCCATGCGCTGCGCTGGTCGGCAAACGTGTGGTAGTCCGCGACCTGCGGCACGCGCGGGCCAAGGATGGCCAGCAGCGCCGCGCCGGTGATCGCCAGCAGCAGCGCGATCTCGCGTCGGAAAGTAGGTGTGTTCATGGGGTCGTCCTGTGGATGGGTAGGAGGCGAGTGTCGAAGCGCGGTCGCACGGCGTATCGCGCTATCTCACGCAAGCCCGCAGGACGCCACCAAAAGTATCAATAATCGATACCCATGAGCACCACCGCCGACCTCGTCATCGCCCTGAAGCAGCAACTCAAAAGCGCCCGCATGACCTATGCCGACCTGGCCCGGTCGCTGGGCATGGCCGAGTCGAGCGTGAAGCGCATGCTGGCCAAGGGCGACATGCCGCTGTCGCGCATCGACGCGATCTGCCGCGCGCTGAAGCTCGACTTCGCCGACCTGGCCCGCCGCGTGGCCGACAGCCAGCCGCTGCTGGCCGAGCTGACGCAGGAGCAGGAGCGCGCCGTGGTGGCCGACAAGAAGCTGCTGCTGGTGGCGATCTGTGTGCTGAGCCAATGGACGCTGGAGCAGATCACCACCGCCTACCGGCTCAGCGCGGCCGAGGGCATCAAATACCTGGCGCAGCTGGACCGCATCGGCATCATCGAGCTGCGCCCCTTGAACCGCTACCGGCTGAAGCTGGCCAAGGCCTTCCGCTGGCGGACGCACGGGCCGGTGATGAACTTCTTTCGCGACGACGTGGTGCTGGACTACTATTCCGGCGGCTTCGACGGGCCGGGCGAAGGCCTGCTGCTGGTGCACGGCTCGGTGAGCCGCAGCCTGGCGCCGGCCTTCATGGAACGGCTGCAGCGTGTGGCGCAAGATTTTGCGCAGCAGCACCTGGCGGACCAGAAGCTGGCCGAGAGCGACCGCGAGGGCTACACCTTGTTGTTGGGCATGCGGCGGTGGGAGTTCGCAGCTTTCGCGGCGCTGCGGCGGTAAGCCTTCGGTACGCCGACGCCGGCGCGTTTTCAGTTTCACTTAAGTGGGGCTGGTTCACCGGCTGGCTAAGATGCGCCACCGCCAACACCAGCAGGTCCACCGTTGATGACACGCAACACCCCCAAGATGCGCTCCCGTTACCACGCCGTGCTGCACCTGCGTTCACAGCTTGAGGAACGTTCGTTCCCGCGCCTGCAGATGGGGCTGCTCGTCGGCTTGACGGGCGCGTTCGGCCTGCTGGCCTCGTTCACGCTGCTGCACGCGGGCATCGGCAGCATGGCGCTGCGTTACCCGATGGCGCTGGGCCTGGCCTATCTGTTCTTCCTGTTCCTGCTGTGGCTCTGGCTGCACACCACCGCCAGCGACTACGCCGACATCCCGGACGTGACCGATTTCATCCCCTCCGGCGGCAGCGGCGCAAGCCCACCAATGCCGATGACGAGCGGCGGCGGTGGCAACTTCAGTGGTGGCGGCGCGAGCAGCGCGTTCGACAGCGCGGCCGGCGTCGCGCTCGACGAATCCGTGGCGGCCAAACCCCTGGGGGAAGCCGCCAGCGCCATCACCGACGCGGACGAACTCGCGATTCCCTTGCTGGTCGTCCTGCTGGCATTGGGCCTGGCGCTGGCCTCGTTCTACGTCGTCTACCTGGCCCCATCGCTGTTTGCCGAAATACTGTTCGACGGCGCACTTTCGTATTCGCTGTACCGCCATCTGCGCGGGGTGGGCAGCAGCCACTGGATGGGCACCGCGCTGCGCCGGACGGTGCTGCCGTTTGGGGTGACGGCCATCTTCGTGTGCCTGGTGGGCATGGCGATGGCGGCCTATGCGCCGGGGGCTCGGACGATTGGTGACGTGGTGCATCTGGGCCAGGTTAGAAAATAACGTGGCCTCTGCGGCGCGTGGATGCGGCCAACTACCGGTCCGGTGACGTACCCCGTACGCCGTCGAGCGACCCGACGTCATCGACACCATCTGGATATGCCTTTCGCCAGCGCCTCAGGCTTTCATTGAATCCGGTGCCTGCCTGCCGGTATTGCGCCATCGACATCAGCACAGCCGCAGCTTCGCCGCGCCGTGTCACCAACACCGGCCCACACCCCAACGCCACGTCCCGCACTATGTCGTCCCAGACCTCGCGCGTTCCCGAGATTGAAAATGTCCGCATGAATGCCTTTCGCAGTGGGTCGTTGACCCTGTACATCCCGCAATCTGCACCAAAAATCAAACAAACACGTGCATCCAAACGACGTAACTTGTACAATTTGCGACGCAGGAGAGCGAACGGCCACGCTGTTCCACCGAAGGCGCAAACTCCCATGAACGCTCAGGTCCCGTACTGCATCCATTGAAATCAGCCGTCTGAAGAGACACCATGCCAGCCATGGTGCACCGAAGGAGCAACCCGCTGGCGCGTGCCGGTGGCGAATCTCTCAGGTACCAAGGACAGGGGGAGCGGCAACTCCAGGCGTGCGCCTGGGTTGCTTGTGTTCGACCAGCAATCCACGCCTGCGCCTCGAGCGAATGTTCGCTTCAAGGATTTCACCATGCGCGTGACCGTTCTCGGCGCCGGCTTGCTCGGCGTCACCTCCGCTTATTACCTCAACCAGCTCGGCCACGATGTGACCGTGATCGACCGCCAGGCCACGCCCGCGGCCGAGACCAGCTTTGCCAACGGTGGCCAGATTTCGGTGAGCCACGCCGAGCCCTGGGCCAACCCCGGCGCGCCGCTGAAGCTGCTGCAATGGCTGGGCCGCGAAGATGCGCCGCTGCTGTTTCGCCTGCGTGCCGACATGCGGCAATGGCTGTGGGGCCTGCAGTTCCTGCGCGAATGCACGCCGGCCCGCACGCGCCACAACATCGCGCAGATCGTGCGCCTGGGCACCTACAGCCGCGACACGCTGCAGGCGCTGCGCCGCGACATGGGCATTGCCTACGACGAACGCACGCAGGGCATCCTGCATTTCTACACCACGCAAAAAGAGTTCGACGCGGCCCAGGCGCCGGCCGAGCAGATGCGCGCGCTGGGTTGCGACCGGCAGGTGATCTCGGCCGACGAAGCGGTGCGGCTCGAGCCCGCGCTGCGCCACATCCGCCCGACGCTGGCCGGCGCCACCTACACGCAGGAAGACGAGTCCGGCGACGCCAACAAGTTTGCGCGCGCGCTGGCTGCGCAGTGCGAAGCCAACGGCGTGAAGTTCCTGATGGGCCACACCATCACCGCGCTGCGCGAAGCCGGCGGCCGCATCGACCATGTGGAAGTGACCGACCGCGAAGGCCGCTTTCAGCGCATCCACGGCGACTCGGTGGTGCTGGCCATGGGCAGCCTGAGCCCCTTGCTGGCCCAGCCGCTGGGCATCCGCCTGCCGATCTATCCGGCCAAGGGTTATTCGGTGACGATGCCGGTGAAAGACGCGTCGATGGCGCACCAGGTGAGCCTGACGGACGACGAATTCAAGCTGGTGTTCTCGCGCTATACATCCGAAGGCAGCGACCGCCTGCGCATCGCGGGCACCGCCGAATTCAACGGCTACGACCGCGACCTGAACGCCGTGCGCTGCGAAGCCATCGTGCGCCGTGTCGAGCAGCTCTTCCCCGGCGCCGGCGACACCAGCCAGGCCCAGTTCTGGACCGGCCTGCGCCCGGCCACGCCGAGCAACGTGCCGCTGATCGGCAGGACCAAGTTGCCGAACCTGTTCCTCAACACCGGCCACGGCACGCTGGGCTGGACCCACGCCTGCGGCTCGGGTAAATCGGTGGCGCGCATCGTGAGCGGTCTGGCGCCGGAGGTGGATTTCGCGTTCACCGGCATGCCGCGTGGGGAGCGGCCGGTGATGGTCGGCGCCGCAGCCGGCTGATACGGCCTTTACGTCGTTACGCCTTCACGAATACGCCGGCAGGTTGGCCGACTGCGCGCTCGGCTCTTCGTCGCGCAGGCGCAGCGCGTCGATCTTTTCCGCCAGGTAGAGCGCGTCGCGCGCCACGCCCGAGAACCGGCCCGAGCCCCAGGTGTAGAGCCAGGGCAGGCCGAGGAAATAAAGCCCCGGCTGGTGCGTCACGCCGCGCACATGGCCGGGGTGGCCGCGGCCGTCGAACACCGGCGCTTCGACCCATTGAAAATCAGGCTGAAAGCCAATGCACCAGACGATGGCCGTGATGCCGGCCGTGGCCAGGTCGATGCTGGCGCGTTCCGCCTCGGGTGACCACACCGGCTGGTAGACGGACGCCGGCTCGGCCGTGGTGAGGCCCATCTTGTCGATGTATTTGTCGATCGACGCGTTGATGCCGTTGTAGACCTTGTCGGCCTGGTCCAGGCTCTGCGTCAGGTCGGTGGCGAACTGCAGCGTCGTGCCGTCCAGGCCCTTGAGCACACCGAGGAGTTCCATGCCTTCGCTGGCGAAGCGGCGCAGGTCGATGTCGCGTCCGCCATCACGGCCGGTGACGTAGTGGTTGGTGTTGTCGCGCACGCCTTCGCGCAGCGGATGCTCGTGCACCGGCATGTCGTAGTAGTGCATGTCGGCCAGCCAGTCGACCACGTCCTTGCCACGGTAGAACCGCGCGCAACGCGGTGCATTGCCCACGGCCAGGAACACCTTGCGGCCGGCCAGGTGCAGGTCTTCGGCGATCTGCGAACCCGACTGCCCCGAGCCCACGACCAGCACCGCGCCCTCGGGCAACGAAGCCGCGTTGCGGTACTGCTCGGAATGCACCTGGGTGATGCCGGCCGGCAGCCGTTCGGCCAGGCGCGGGATGATCGGCAGGTGGTAGCCGCCGCTGGCCACCACCACCTGGTCGGCGGTGAAGTCACCCGCCGCGGTCGACACATTGAAGCCGCCGCCAGCCTGCGCGGAGCGTGGGGCCACGCGGCGCACGGCCACACCTTCGAACAAGGGTGGGGCCACCTTCTCGCGGAACGCCGCCAGGTAGCGGTTGATCTCGTCCTTCCTCATGAAGCCGTGCGGATCGTCGCCGCTGTAGTCGTGGCCCGGCAGCTTGCACTGCCAGTTGGGCGTGACCAGGCAGAAGTTGTCCCAGCGCTGGTTTTGCCAGGCGTGCATGGCATGGTGTTTTTCGATCACCACGTGGTCGATGCTGCGCTGCTGCAGGTGGTAGCTGAGCGACAGGCCGGCCTGGCCGCCGCCGACGATGGCCACGCTGGTGTGGCGCGGGAGTTCGGAAGGTTGATGGGTGGACATGGCGTTCCTAAGGTGGTGGGTGGTGTGGGGTGGCGCGGTGGTTTCAGCTGTCTTCGAAGGCCAGCATTTCGACGCTGGCCTGCGGATCGAAGCGTTGCGCGCGCTGCTCGATGTCGGCCAGCTGGTCGTTGGCGCGTGAACAGGCAAAGCCGAACTTGGCCTCGACCCGGTCGGACGCGATCTGCGTCGCCTGGCGGATGCGCGGCAGGAACTCGGCCAGCGCATAGGCCGTGCCGGGTGCGAAGAAATCCTTGATCACCAACGAGGGTGAATAACAGGTGGTCTCGGTCTGGTCGGGCCAGCGCAGGATGGAGTGCATGGAAGGCATGGTCGGGCTC
>JAQGMQ010000288.1 GCA_028292305.1 Rhodoferax sp. | reverse complement strand
ACAACGCCAGCCCTGATCCGCCAAACCCTCCGCTCCTCGGCGCATTTAGAGGGGGTGGGGAGGGTTCAGGGAACCGGATACCGGACGCTTCGCTGCGCTGGCTACCGTCGGTATTACTCCCTCTCCCGCGTGCGGGAGAGGGCTGGGGTGAGGGTGGTGATTGACGTCCCTGCGCGCCACACCGACCCTCACCCTAGCCCTCTCCCGCACGCGGGCGAGGGGACAAGGCAGCGGCGCCAGCCGCGGCGGTTGCCGGCTGTTCGGCTGTTGGCTGTTGCCCAGCGCAGCGACGGCGGTATTCTGCCCCGGACCCCCACCCGTCCTGGCTGGGCCTGCGATGGTGGGTGTCGGCGGGATCAGGGCTGGCGTTGTTTGAGCCGCAGGCGAGTTTAGCCAGACCCCCGCCGACGCCCGCCAGCGCAGGTTTGCCCGTAGCGCAGCGCAGGGTCCCAGACTGCGGGTCGCCTTTCTTTTGCCTACGTTTCTTTGGCGAAGCAAAGAAAAGTAGGTCGCCCGCCGGGGCGATTCCCGGCCAGCGGCGTCAACAGACGTTGACAAATCAACCAGACTGAACAACCGAACCAAACCCTTCCACCCCACCGCCCCCCATACGGTAGGCTCTCCGCCGCCGCCCGCGACAAAAACCCAGCCCGTCGCTTGAGCGACGCCACCCACCCCGCCGCGGTGTTTCAATCTCGAACGTCCCCGGCAAGTGGCCAGGGCCATCAATTCAAAGGACTCGCCATGTTCGCCGAACCCTCCCCCAAGACCCGCGACCTGCTGCAGCGACTGCAGCAGTTCTTCGACCAGCACATCTACCCCAACGAGGAACGCTACTACCGCGAGATGGACGCCTTCCGCCGCCAGGGCAACGCCTGGCAGGTCTCACCGCTGATCGAAGAGCTGAAGCCGCTGGCCCGTGCGGAGGGCCTGTGGAACCTGTTCCTGCCGCATGAACACCGCGGCGTGCCCGGCATCTCGAACCTCGACTACGCGCCGCTGTGCGAAATCATGGGCCGCGTGTCCTGGTCGGGCGAGGTCTTCAACTGCTCGGCGCCCGACACCGGCAACATGGAGACGCTGGAGCGCTACGCCACCGAGGCCCAGAAGGACCGCTGGCTCGAACCCCTGCTGGCCGGCGAGATCCGCTCCGCCTTCCTCATGACCGAGCCGGCCGTGGCCTCGTCCGACGCGACCAACATCCAGTGCACCATCGCCCGCGAAGGCGACCACTATGTCATCAACGGGCGAAAATGGTTCTCTTCGGGCGCGGGCAGCCCGCATTGCCAGGTCTTCATCGTGATGGGCAAGACCGACCCCGACGCCCCGCGCCATGCGCAGCAGTCGATGGTGCTGGTGCCGCGCAACGCGCCGGGCATCACCGTGGAGCGCCACCTGTCGGTGTTCGGTTATGACGACGCGCCGCACGGCCACATGGATGTGCTACTGGACAACGTGCGGGTGCCCGTCGACAGCATCCTGCTCGGCGAAGGCCGCGGCTTCGAGATCGCCCAGGGCCGGCTCGGGCCGGGGCGCATCCACCACTGCATGCGCTCCATCGGCGCGGCCGAACGCGCGCTGGAGATGATGTGCGACCGCCTGCGCGCACGCGTGGCCTTCGGCAAGCCCCTGGCCGAGCAATCGGTGTGGCATGAGCGCATCGCCGAGTCGCGCTGCCTCATCGACCAGGCCCGGCTGTTGACCCTGAACGCCGCGCACAAGATGGACACCGTGGGCAACAAGGACGCCCGCGCCGAGATCGCCATGATCAAGGTGGTCGCGCCCAACATGTCGTGCAAGGTGGTGGACTGGGCCATCCAGGCCCATGGCGCGGCCGGCGTGAGCCAGGACTTCTGGCTGGCCGAAGCCTATGCGCACCAGCGCACCGTGCGCATCGTCGACGGACCCGACGAGGTACACCGCAACGCCATCGCCAAGATCGAGCTGGCCAGGCGGGCCGCCGCCACCGCCTAGGTGCACCAGGGCTTGGCTGGCGGTGAAGTCGAAGCGCGACTTCAGGCCTTCCATCGCCTTCGCGTCGCCCTCGAACACGCCGGTGAAGCCGAGCGCTTCGATCTCATGCAGCTTCTCCGACGTGGTGGTGAACACCGTGACTTCGGCCCCCATCGCCTTGGCCAGTTTTGCCGCCATGTTGCCCAGACCGCCAAAGCCGACGATGCCGACCTTGTGCCCGGATTTGACGCTCCAGTGCCTGAGCGGCGAATAGGTGGTGACGCCCGCGCAGAGAATCGGTGCCGCGACCTCGGGGCTCAGCCCGGCAGGGATTTTCAGCACGAAGTCCTGGTTGACGACGAGCGTGTCGGAATAGCCGCCAAAGGTGTTGTCGAGGCCGTACATGTTCTGGCCTTCAGGGGCTTTGGCCTTGGGTACCATCGGGCCGTTGTAGGTGGCAAGCCAGCTGTTGGGCCCTTCGCAATAGTTCTGTTCGCCGAGCTTGCAGGGCTGGCAATGGCGGCAGCTTTCGATCATGCAGCCGAGCAGTGCCGAAGACCACACACTGCACTGGCGGAAGCCAGGTCCGACCCTTCAAAATACAAAGCCCGCCAGACCGGCACCGTCGCACGGCGGCGACTCGTGGCGTAGGACGCCATCGCGGGCCGGCAGGCACGCGCTGCCTAGCCCTGCGGGCCGGCAGGCACGCGCTGCCTAGCCCTGCGGGTCGGCAGGCACGCGCTGCCTAGCCCTGCGGGCCGGCAGGCACGCGCCGCCTTGTCAGCGCAACGCGACTCAGGGCGCCGGCAGCGCGGTGAACACTTCCAGGCTCACCAGATTCGACACCGACCGCGACGCCTTGTTGTCACCAGGCACCACCATCCGTGCAACGCCGGTGCCGCCCAGCGCCGCGCCGTTGACGCTATAGGCGACCAGCACCTGGCGGTTGCCGAAGCCGGGATCGATCTCGCCCAGCGCCACCAGCGCCTTGTAGCCGTCGCTGCCGGTGGCCACGGCGTACATGCCCAGCGTGGCGTTCTTCACGGCCGCGTCCGTCTTGATGCCGGTGGTGGTGTTCAGCAAGGCCCAGAGGTTGGCCCCGGTGTAGACGCTGCCGCCCACGGTCTGGCTCACCACGGGCAGCTTCTGCAGCGCCGCCAGGTCGAAAATCATCGGGGTGTTGACGGCGCCCGACACCGCGAACGACGGTGACACCCCGCCGCCCGTGCCCGCCACTGCCGAGCCCGAAGGCCGCACTTCCAGCCGCTGCAGGTTCGAAACATAACGGCCGCCCTTGACGTCACCGGGCGCGGTGACGCGAAACGGACCGTCCACATCGGTCAGGTTCGACGACCCGCCGTTGAGCGTTTCGGCATAAGCCACCAGGCTCGGCTTGTTGCCGAACTCGGGGTTCAATTCGCCGAGCGAGAACACCGAGCGGTAGCCATCCGCACCGGTCGCCAGCACATAGCGGTTGAGCAAGTCGTTCTTGCGCGACGCGTCGGTCTGCAGGCCGACACTGTTGAGCAGCGCCCACAGGTTCGCGCCGGTGTAGGTGTGGGTCTGCGGCGTGGTGCCACTGTTGAACGTGACCGTCTGCGTCACCGACGGCTGAGCCTGAAGGTCGCCCAGCGACGCCGCGGTGGGCCGGTCGACGGCGCCATCGATTCGCAGGCGCAGGATGTCGCCCGACCCGCCACCGCAGCCCCCGAGCAGGGCCGCGATGGTGAACGCAAGCAGGCAGGTTCGGGCGAGGAAGGTCGACATGGAGGCTCCGTAGGGTGTGGCTTGGTATGCACCCGGCGCCGATGCCGCGGGGCTGCGATCCGCGGGTTCGACAAGCTGCCGAACGCCAAGCGTTATATTCCCAAGTATACGGAGCTTGATGCCAGTTGCATCTGATCTGCCAATGGCTATAGCGAAACGTCTAGCCCATCAGGATACTGCGCGGCTAGGCGATCTTTGGACGCATGGAGAAGGATTCATTCACGCGTTCAATCCGTTCCGACCATGACGCTGGAGGCCTTGATGATGCCGTAGGCCCGGCCACCCTCGACGATGTTCAGCGACGCCGCCGAGGTGGTGGTGATGGTCGACACGATCTGCACGCCGGGTGCGATCTCGAGGGTGACTTCGGTCGTTACCGGGCCGCGAACGATGCTGATGACTGTGCCGGGCAGGACGTTGCGTGCGCTGATTTTCATGGGAGGCCTTTGCAGATGGTGGGGTACGAATGGACGGTAAGCCACGGGGGTTTTACACGGCGTGCCGGACGGCGCACAGGCCTGCGCCAGACACCGCGACACCTTAACGCATTCGCCATGCAAGCCTGCGACGCCGGGCCGGCCCTGGCCAAACCGCCCGCGCCCTCGGCGCTCTCACAAGCTCTCAACAACCGATGACATCTCCACCCATGCCCCTGACATCGTCCTCCAGTATTTCCTGCCGCACGATCGGCGTCGTGCACAGCCGCTTCAAGGAAACCGTCGGCGTGCCCGTGCAGGCGGCGGGCGTGCCGCATGAAGTCGGGCGGCTCGAAGTGTTCGCCGAGTTCCAAGCCGGCTTGAAGGACATTGAGGGCTTCGACTATCTGATCCTGCTCACCCACCTGCACCTGTGTCCCCACGAGAAGCTCGAGGTCGTGCCGTTTCTCGACACCCAGCCGCACGGCATCTTCGCGACCCGGGCCCCGGCGCGGCCGAACCGCATCGGCATCTCCGTCGTGCGGCTGCTGTCCGTCGAAGGCCGGGTCCTGCACTTCAGCGGCAACGACATGGTGGACCAGACTCCCGTGCTGGACATCAAGCCCTATGTGCCGGCATTCGATGTGCGGCAGACCACGCGCATCGGGTGGTTCGAGGGGCGGCTCGACGCGATGCCGGAGGCGGTGTCGGACCACCGGATGTCGTAAGGCTGGGCCAGCGGCGCAACGCCAGCCATGCCATTCCTCGCGCCCCGCGCACAGGAAGCGTCAAAGCGCGGCCCGGCCCGCCCTGCCCCTCCTCCACCTCCCCCAGCCTTGCAGAATTCTTGAAGATGTTTGCCCATTTCTCCAGCAATCTTCCCCAGCTAGAGACAAGCTCCGGCCAGATGCGTAAGCTTCATCCCATGCTGACATCCACCCCCCACGCGCTGCGCAACGAATCCTCTGCCGACCCGGTGCAGGCCACGTTGATGCGGGCCGAGCTGGCCGCGTTGATCGACCGGTTCACCGGCCGCGACGGCGCGCACGAGACGGCCATTCCGCGGCTGGCGCTGGCGCGGGTGTCGAACAGCCAGCATCCCGTGCACGTGATCTGCGAACCGGCCTTCTGCGTGCTGGCGCAGGGCAGCAAACGCGTGCTGCTGGGCGACGAGGTCTACATCTACGACAGCCGCAATTACCTGGTCATCTCGCAGAACCTGCCCGTGGCCAGCCAGGTGGTGAACGCCACGCCCGACGCGCCCTACCTGGGCCTGCGGCTGAATTTCGACGTGAAGGACATCGCCGCGCTGGCGCTGGACCTGCGGCTCGGTGAACCCCGCATCGCGCGCACCGCGCAGCGCGGCATGTTCACCGGCGAGGTGACCACGGCTTTGCTCGATCCGCTGCTGCGCCTGCTGCGGTTGCTGGATGCGCCGGAGGACGTGCCGGCCCTGGCGCCGCTGTTCATCCGCGAGATTCTGTACCGGCTGCTGAAGTCGCCCGACGGCGCGCGGCTGGTGCAGATGGCCATGGTCGACAGCCACAGCCAGCGCATCGCCCAAGCCACTGGCCTGCTGGCCCAGCGCTTCCAGGAGCCGCTGCGCATCGAGGAGCTGGCCAACGAGGTGCACATGAGTGTGTCGTCGCTGCACCAGCACTTCAAGGCCGTCACGGCGATGACGCCGCTGCAGTTCCAGAAGCAGCTGCGGCTGCAGGAGGCGCGGCGCATCATGATCTGCGAACACGTGGACGCCGCCACCGCCGGCCACCGGGTCGGCTACGAGAGCCAGTCGCAATTCAACCGCGAGTACAGCCGCTTCTTCGGCTCGCCGCCCGCGCGCGACATCAAGCGGCTGCGCGAGCAGCAGTTCAGCCAGCCCAACGGCTGACGAAGCCGACGGCCTGAAGGCCCGGGCGACGACAACGCCCATCCCAACGCGACCTCTGCTGCGTCGGCCCCAGGCCGGCGCGGCGCTTCAGCCTCAGCCGTGCGCCACGGTTTTGGCCTTCACGGCTTTGGCCTGGTGCCGCGATTCATGTTTTCCATCGCTGCCATGCGACCCGAAGCCTCGTGCCGCGGGTCCGGCCGCTTCCGTTCCGTGTCATCAGGAGTTGACCCATGAAAAAACGCAAACTTGGCCAGAGCGGCCTGGAAGTCTCGGCCATCGGCTTCGGCTGCATGGCGCTGGGACCCGCCACCTGCAGCGGCGGCGGCCCGGCGATCCTGACCCGCCAACAGCAAATCGCGGTAATCCGCGCCGCGCATGATTTCGGCAGCAGCCTGTTTGACGTGGCCGGCGGCGACGGCGGCGCCGATCTCGAATCGCTGCTGGGCGAGGCCATCGCGCCGTTCCGCAGCCGGGTCGCCGTAGCCACCGGGATCGGCGTGCACCGGCGCGAAGGGACGATGCCGCGAATGAACAGCAGCCCCGCGCACATCCGCCAGGCGGCCGAGGCCTCGCTGGGCCGGCTCAAGATCGAGGCCATCGACGTGTTCTACCTGCACCTTGCCGATCCGGACGTGCCGGTCGAAGACGCGGCCGGTGCGGTGCAGGATCTGATCCGGCAAGGCAAGGTGAGACACTTCGGCTGTGCGATGCCACCGAGACCAGCGCCGCCCACATCCGCCGCGCCCACGCCGTGCAGCCGGTCAGCGTGCTGCGGGCCGCGTATTCGCTGTGGCACCGCGGGCCCGCAGCCACGCTGCTGCCAATGCTCGAAGAACTCGGCATCGGCCTGGTGGCCAGCAGCCCGCTGGGCCGCGGTGCGGTGGCTGGTGCGGCGACTGACGACTTGCTGGCCCCACTCGCGGCGCTTGCCGCGCGCAAACACGCCACGCTGGCCCAGCTGGCGCTGGCCTGGCTGCTGGCGCAACAGCCGTGGATCGTGCCCGTGCCCGGCGCGCGCGGCTTCGGCCATGCGGATGAAAACATCGGCGGCGCCGACCTGCGGCTGACGGCCGACGACCTGCGCGACATCGCCGCCGTGCTGGCCGCCGCGCCGGTGCCCACGCCGCGCGGCATGGCGCAAGCGCTCGATTTCACCCATTGATGACGCCGGGGCGACCAGCGCCCGTGTGGGCAGTGCCCGGCGTGTAAACCGGAATGCTACGATCGGCAAAATTTACACGCCGATGCCTCCAACCCCTCCTACCGCCCGGAAAGCGCCGCGCCATGTGGCTGCCTAAACGCCGGCCCAAAGCCGCCGCGGGCCGGAGCCTGGCCACCGTCGGTGCGGTGCCGCCGCTGGACGCGTCGCTGGAGCGCTGCCGCATCGCCGAGACGCTGCTGGCCAGCTCGGCCCGGCTCCTGAACGTGCGCAGCGAACTCGATGTCATCAAGGGCGTGTGCGAGGCCATGTGCAGTGTCAGCGGCCACATCTGCCTGGCCTGGACCTGGTTCGGCCCGGCCACCACCCAGGTGATCCGGCCGCAGGTGTTTGCCGGCCGTGCGCAGGACTACGCAGCCGGCATCACCATCGACCGCAACCTGGTCACCGCCATGGGCCCGGCCTATCGCACGCTGCAGGGCAAGACGCCGGAAGCGTTTCGCGTGGCCAGGTGGTCGCCGTTCGGGCCGTGGCGCGAGGTGGCGGCGCAGCACGGCGTGCGCAGCGTACTGGCCGTGCCGCTGGAGTCAACAGTCGCCGACATGAAGGGCCTGTTCGTCATCTATGCCGACCACGAGCGTTATTTCGAAGAGGTCGGTGAAGGCCTGTTCGTGGCGCTGGGCGCGCTGTTTTCTTCGGTGCTGAACAACTCGGCCGAACGCGCCGCGCTGGAGCAGATCGTGAACCAGGACGCGCTCACCGGCCTGTTGAACCGGCGCGCGCTGCCCATCGTCGAAAGCCGCATCGCACGCAAATCGCTGTTCGACCCGCGCTCCTTCGTGTTGGTGATCGACCTCGACCACTTCAAGGAAATCAACGACACCCATGGCCACGCCGTGGGCGACGAGGTGCTGCGCCGCGCCGCCAGCACCATGCGGGCCCTGCTGCGGCGTGACGATGCGGTGATGCGCTGGGGCGGCGAAGAGTTTCTGGTGTGCCTGGCCGACGTGTCCGAAGAAGACGCGCTGAAGGTCGCCGAAAAACTGCGCCTGTCGATCCAGAACATGCGGGAGCCCACACCGGTGACGGCCTCCATCGGCATCGCCGAAGTGATGCCGCAGCGGGCACTGGCCGACACCATCGAGATTGCCGACCAGGCCTTGTTCGAAGCCAAGCAGAGCGGGCGCAACCGGGTCTGCCTGCGCGCCTGAGCGGACGGTGGCCGCAACCGCCATCGTGCCGCTTGCGCGTCGGTGCACCCAAGCGCCAGCCCGCGGATCGCCGTGGCTTCAGCGTGTCGACTACGGCGGCCCGCGCTCAGTTGCCGAACGAAGCGCAGAAGTCGAAAAAGCCGTCCAGCTCGGTGGACTTGTCGAACACGGCGTCGGCACCCAGGGCCAGGCAACGCCGCCGGATCTCGCTGGTGGCGTAGTTGGTGAGCACGACCACGCGCTGCCCGGGCCGCCGCGTGGCGCAGGCGTGCAACACGTCCAGTCCCGAGCCTTCGCGCAGGAACAGGTCGACCACCGCCTCCTGCCACACCGACGCGTGCAGCGCGAGCGCAAGCAAGGCTTCGGCCGAGGTTTCGGCCACGGCCACGACCTGCAGATTGCCGAGCTCTTCCATGCTCGGAATGAGCACTTCGCGAATCTTGTTGCTGTCCTCCACGAGGATGGTGATGCTCGGCATACGGGGCTGGTTTGACGTTGGGTGGCGCTCGGCGGCTTGGGCCTGACTTCGGTGTCGCTCAGAAAGGGCCCGCGCCGACTCGACTATACAAATTTGCGATGCGCCTCTTGTAGGCGGACCACCCGTTGTGGGCGCGACTCTTGGACAAGCGCGCGGCTGGCACCCCCGGCCATCGACCTGGACAGGCGGTGGGGTTATATTGGCCGACCACTCGGCTTTGAAAAACGGAACCCATGAACCAAGACGCATCCACCGACCAGAAGGCGCTGGCCGCAGAGATGCGCGGCATTGCGCAAACCGCGATCATCGCGTGGTTCGCCGACTTGCTGCGCGTGCGCATCGCCACCCAGTCGCCGACCCAGCGCGCCTTGACGATGGCCATGCTGGAGGAAGGCCTGGCGACGACGATGTTGCAACATGCCTGCCAGAACCTGCCGAAGCCGTTGTCGGAAACCGACACGCTGAAGGCCTCGCTGTTCAAGGACGCGTTCAAGGCCTTGTCCATGGAGCTGCTGACCACGATGGGCAGCGGGCTCAGCACCGCGGAACAGGCCGCGCTGCAGTGAGGCCGCGCCGGCTCGCTCGGCAGTGAAGCGCCTTGCCGGCCAGGAAGCGCTTCAAAGCTGCGAGGCGATCAGCGCGCTGAACATCTCGCCGGCCTTCTCTTTCAACGGGCGGTTCTGCCAGGCTTCGAACGACACGCGCCGCGACTTGGCCAGGTCGGCCTCGAAGATCTGCGTCTGCTCGGCCGCGAAGGCCGGGCCGATGATGTTGAGCGTGGCCTCGTCGTTGAGCCGGAACGAA
>JAQGMQ010000750.1 GCA_028292305.1 Rhodoferax sp. | reverse complement strand
GGCGAACCTGTTGCGGAACCTGTAGCCCCACGTTGCTTCAGGTGATCACCGTGGGCGCGGCCCGCCCGGTGCGTTCACGGATGCCGGCGATCTGGTCGGCCAGCGCAATCAGGCCAGCCAGGGCCTGCTGTGTCTCGATGGCGTGCTGGGCCGGATCGGGCTCGTAGCGCTCCAGGTACACCCGCAAGGTGGCGCCTTCGGTGCCTGTGCCCGACAAACGAAACACGATGCGCGCACCGTCGGCGAGACCGATGCGGATGCCCTGCCCGCTGCTCACCGAGCCATCCACCGGATCGGTGTAGGCGAAGTCGTCGGCACTGGCGATGCGGGCACCGGCGATGGTCCGGCCGGGCAGGCTGGCCAGCTGCGCGTGGAGATGCGCCATCAGCCCGTTGGCGGCCGCGGTGTCCACGCCTTCGTAGTCGTGGCGCGAGTAGTAGTTGCGGCCGTAACGCTTCCAGTGGTCGCGCAGAATGGCCTCCACCGATTCGCGGCGCACGGCCAGGATGTTGAGCCAGAACAGCACGGCCCACAGGCCGTCTTTTTCGCGCACGTGGTCGGCTCCAGTGCCGGCGCTTTCTTCGCCGCACAGCGTGATCTTGCCGGCGTCGAGCAGGTTGCCGAAAAATTTCCAGCCGGTGGGCGTCTCGAAACACGCAATGCCCAGCGCAGCCGCGACCCGGTCGACCGCGGCGCTGGTGGGCATGGAGCGCGCCAGGCCCTTCAGCCCGCCCGCGTAGGCCGGCACCAGATGGGCGTTGGCGGCCAGCACGGCCAGGCTGTCGCTCGGGGTGACGACGAAGCGCTGGCCGACGATCATGTTGCGGTCGCCATCGCCGTCGCTGGCGGCCCCGAAGTCGGGGGCCTTGTCGCCGAACATGATCTTGATCAGCTCTTCGGCATAGGTCGGGTTCGGGTCGGGGTGGCCGCCGCCGAAATCGGTCAGCGGCACGCCGTTGATCACGCTGCCCGCTGGCGCGCCGAGCGCCTTGACCAGCACCGCGTTGGCATAGGGCCCGGTCACCGCATGCATGGCGTCGAAGCACAGCTTGAAATCACCGGAGGCGATCAGCGTCTTGATGGCGCCGAAGTCGAACAGGCGGCCGAGCAGCTCGGCATGGTCGGCCACGGTGTCGATGACCTCGACCTGGGTGCCGGCCACATCGGCGGTGCCCAGCTGGCCGAGCGCGATGTCGGGCGTGTCCACCGTCAGGTAGCGGCTGAGCTTCTGGGTGTGGGCGTAGATGGCTTCGGTGATCTTCTCGGGCGCGGGGCCGCCGTTGCCGGTGTTGTACTTGATGCCGAAGTCGCCCTCGGGCCCGCCGGGGTTGTGGCTGGCCGACAGGATGATGCCGCCGAAGGCCTGGTGCTTCCGGATCACGCAGCTGGCGGCGGGCGTGGACAGGATGCCGTTCTGCCCCACCAGCACGCGCCCGAAACCGTTGGCCGCGGCCATGCGCACGATGGTCTGGATGGCCTTGTCGTTGTGGAAGCGGCCGTCGCCACCCAGCACCAGCGTCTGGCCGGCGAAACCTTCCAGCGAGTCGAAGATCGACTGGACAAAATTCTCCAGATAACCAGGCGCTTCGAACACGGTGACCTTCTTGCGCAGGCCGGAGGTACCGGGGCGCTGGCCGGGGATGGGCTGGGTGGGGACGGTGTTCACGGTGCGGGTCGCCATGCGGGTTCCTTCGGGTGGGGATGGGGTTGGCAGGTCAAATTCGGTGAGGCGAAAAGCCGGTACCTATGGGGGTGTAGCCGGTTTCAGGCCGGATTCAGTACCATGCGCGCAAACAGGCGTATCTATTTGTCTTCTCGCTGGTCTTTGACGGGTGCCGCCGGTGGCTCGCCGCCCTTGCGCCCCGAGAACATCGTCCACCAGACAATCAGCACCAGCAGCAGGCCCGCACCCAGCGCTTCGAGTAAAAGCAGAACCATGAACCGACTCCAGAGATTTGTATTGGCCGCGATTGTAGGAATGCTGGCCGGTTGCGCCTCGCGCCCGTCTTTTTATCCCGAGCCCGAAACCACCAGCCCGCCATCGGCCAGCAGTGCGCCGTCGGCCCCCGCCACCGGCGGCTCGACCCAGCACCCGCGCAGCCGCTGGACACCCGTGGCCTGGAGCGAGTTGCCCGGCTTCAACGACGACCCGCTGTTCGAGGCCTGGAACGCCTGGATCAAGAGCTGCGAACGCCCCGGCCCCACCTTCGCGCCGCTCTGCAGCGAAGTGCGCCAGCTCAGCATCGGCAGCGGCGACGACCAGCGCGCCTGGATGCAGCAGCGCCTGCAGCCTTACCGCGTGGACCCGCTGCAGGGCGCCAACGACGGCCTGCTGACGAGTTATTACGAGCCGGTGTTCGAGGGCTCGCGCGTGCAGAGCGCCGCCTTCCCCGCACCGCTGTACCGGCCGCCGGCCACGCTCGGCCAACGCAAGCCGTGGTTCACACGCCAGGAGATGGACAACCTGCCCGAGGCCCGCGCCGCGCTGGCCGGTCGCGAACTCATCTGGCTGGCCGACCCGGTCGACGCGCTGGTGCTGCAGATCCAGGGCTCGGGCCGCATCCGCGTGACCGAGGCCGACGGCCGCCAGCGCCTGGTGCGCCTGGCGTTCGCCGGCACCAACGACCAGCCGTACAAGAGCGTGGGCCGCTGGTTGCTCGACCAGGGCCTGGTGCGCGACGCCTCATGGCCCGGCATCAAGGCCTGGATCGCACAGAACCCGCAACGCCTCAACGAAATGTTGTGGGCCAACCCACGCATGGTGTTCTTCCGCGAAGAAGCCCTGCCCGAACTCGACGCCATGTTCGGCCCGCGCGGCGCACAGGGCGTGGCGCTGACACCAGGCCGCTCCATCGCCGTCGACCCGGGCAGCATTCCCTACGGCACGCCCGTCTGGCTGGCGTCGCCGGGGCCGATGGTGCCGCTGCAGAAACTGGTGATGGCGCAGGACACCGGGAGTGCGATCACCGGCGCGGTGCGGGCAGATTATTTTGCGGGCTGGGGGGTGGAGGCCGGGGAATTGGCGGGGCGGTTGAAGCAGTCGCTGCGGCTTTGGGTGTTATGGCCTAAATAGGACGGGCTGCCGTTTCCGCTCTTGGATCGCACTCGTAGACAAAAATCAACGTCGTTTTGTTGACATGTAAATAGCATTTCTTGGCGCACGAAAGGCAACGCAACCGTTCGGCGACGCAGAGCCACTAACGCCATCTCACCGCCGAAGCCAAAACCGGCAAAAGTTGCACTTAAAATCATTTGTTTTGCATACATTAAGATGAACACACAATTGTGAGTTCAAATTACAACCAATAACAAAATGTATATAGCAGCGCAACTGGCGCGCCGCTCGTTTTGTGATTGGGGTGGTGTATGGAACGTGCGCAGCGTTTTTACCGGTTAGCGGCAAGCCTCAGCTTGGCAACCTGCTGGGGTTTGATGCCGACATGCGGCTGGACAACTGACATAGCAATCCACGGCAGCACCGCCACTGTCGTCACCTCCGGACAGAACGGCGTGGCGGTGATCACCCCGGCACCGGCGCAGACCGGGGTGTCCTATAACGCCTTCACCCGCTTCAACGTAAACGCCGCCGGCGCGCAATTCCAGAACACGGCCGTACAGGCTCGCACCATCGTCGCTGAAGTTTTTTCGCCGCTACCGTCGCGCATCGAAGGACCTGTCAGCGTGGACGGTCCAAGGGCCAACCTCATCATCGCCAACCAGAATGGGCTGCGGGTCAACGGCGGCAGCTTCGTCAATTTTGGAAGTCTGGCGTTGACTACGGGTTCGGTCACCCTCCGCGACGCGCAACTGGCCCCAACCGTCATGCAACGCTTCGTGGATGTCAGCACCAGACAAGGCGACATTCAGATCGGCCCCGGGGGACTGGACGCCAATGTCATCCGATTGGAACTGATCGCCAAGCGTGTAGGCATCTCGGGCGCCATCACCAATGCGTTCAGTTCTCCAACCGCGCTCACGCGGATCGTGGCTGGAACGTCGGTAGCGCAGTTCGATACGGTTGCGTCGCCCACCGACAACCTGACGCCTTGGGTTGCCTACACACCAGGGCACGAACAAATTTCGGCGATCGCCATCGACGTCAACGCCGGCTCGACCGTCACTTCGGGGCGTATCGAGGTGCTGGTCACCGACCAAGGCGCGGGCGTGCGCAATGCGGGACGATTGACCGCCTCGGCCGGCGACTTCATCTTGAATACGGCTGGCCGCATCGAGCAAATCGGCGGAGAATTCCAGGCGCTGGGCAATCTGCGCATGCAGGCAGCGTCGCTGAACCAGTCCAGCAACGGCGGCACCGCCAGCCTGATCGCAGCCGGGGGCGCCGTCAGCTTGGTGGTTACCGGAGATCTCGTCAACGAGGGCGGCACGATCCGCGGCGCAACGCGCGCTATCGACGACCCGGATCATCCCTACGCGGTCTTCCTCAAGGCCGGCGGAAACATCCTCCACCAAACGGCGCACGGTGCACCAGGCGCCGTGATCTTTGGCAGCGGCGACGACGTCGCACTGCTGGCCTCGGGCTCCATCACGGTGCAGGACGCCCGCGTCGTCAGCAACGCGGGGCTCGAGATCAGGTCCGATGACATCGTGCGCAATGAAACCTTGGTCATCGCCGGTGCAGGCCGTACCGACTGGCGTGGCGGGAATGTCCTGGCTGCCCGCGCCGGGTACTCGGTCGATCTGGGAGCCGTCGCCGATCCCGAACACCAGGGGTACCTCGTGGCCGAAAACGACCTTTCCGTGCGGGCTCGCGACATCCAGAACATCGGTGGCCACATCTTTACCAATAACGGGAGTGTCTCGTTGAATGCGGCTCGCACGCTCACGACCCAGGGGCTGGCGGTGGGCACCTATGGATACAAAAAGTCCTGCTTCCTGTTTCTTTGCAAACGCGTCGCAACCACCACCGAAACGCTGGTGGGTGGCCAGATCCAGGCCGCGGCCGACATCTCGCTGCAAGCCGGGCTGAGTGTTCTCAACGACGGGGGTAACGTCTTTGCCGCCGGCAACCTAACGGTAGTAGCACCGGAAATCATCGCGCGCGGACACAGTCTGCACACCGTCATCCTGCGCGCCGACGGTGTGAAGGCCATGCTGGGCGAGACCTGGGCAGGGATCTACGCAGCCGATCAAGGCGGGGGGTTCACGGCACAGCAGGGCCGGCTAATCCTGCAGGGCAATGCCCGACAGGAACGCGGCACATTCAACGCAGCGCAGGGCATCGAAGGCAACATCGACATCATTGAACTGCCCGCACGCGACCCGGTAACGTTAGACGACCATATCGGGGTGTTGTCATGGTGATCGCCCAGCGCTGGAGCGTGCGGGCGGCTCTTGCCACATCGGTCGCCATGCCCGCGCTTCTGGGCCTGCCTTCGCCGGTCCACGCGCAAGTAGCACAACAGCCAACTCAGCCGGTTGTACGAGATCCCGCCGACCGGGTTTTCCGCGAGCAGACGGAGCGTGAACGTGAGCGGATCCTGGAGCGCACGCCCGACGTTTCAGAACCGCATACCGATGCGGCAACACCTTCCTATGGCTTCCCGGCCGATCTGCCAGCGGAGGGTGTGACTTTCTCGATCCTGCACATCCATTCCGATGGCGACGTTCTGCTGGATACACAGGAATTTTCCCGCATCGCCGAACCATTCGCGGGACACAAACTTGGTGCGGCCCACATCCGCCTGCTGCTGGACAGGCTCAACCAGGCACTTGTGAAGCGCGGCTACTTTACTTCCAAGGCCTTTGTCGCCGACCAGAACCTCGGCGAAGGTCAACTCACCGTCAGTTTCCTCGCTGGCCGCATCGAACGCGTGATGTTCGACGGCGAAGCCATCGCACCCGCCCATTGGGATCACCCTGGCGTGCGACTCGCTCTGCCGTTCAGTGCTGGCGACATCCTCAAACTGCAAGATGTTGAACAGGCGGTCGACCAATTCAACCGCGTTCGCGGCAATCAAGTGCAGGTGCAGATCCAGCCTGGACAAGAGGTAGGCGGCTCGATTGTGGATTTCCGCAACACGCCCTCTGCGCACCGGCAGTACATGCTTTCGCTGGACAACCAAGGTAGCCCGGCCACCGGCAGGTGGCGCACGCAAGGCACGGTCGAACAGGGCAACGCGCTTGGCCTGATGGAGACGTTTTCGCTGGGCCTGACGACCAGCCGGGACAC
>JAQGMQ010000747.1 GCA_028292305.1 Rhodoferax sp. | reverse complement strand
CGAAGGTCTTGTTTTCAAGCGCGGACCAGGGCGCGGCCGTGACAGGATTGAGAGGACTGATGGGTTCGGGATTGGACATGGAGACAGGCGCGCAGGGCGACAAAAGGCTGAGTTACCGCCATGGTATCGGTTATGGGGTTTTACAGGCTTCTGCGTGGTGGGTCTGGCGCCCCGCCGCCTGATTTGGCAACCTGCAAAAGGAGGACAAAAAGCACCCCGACTTTCACCTATTGCCGCAGCGTGCACACCCGCCCACACTGACCGCCGCACACCGCAGGGACCTCCCATGCTGACCAAAACCAAGCAGGCATTTTCGAAGTTTCTGGACAAGTCGTTCGGCAATGAAAATGCCGACATCGAGAAGATCTACGGCGACTTTTCGATCCGGCTGCCCGCGGGCCACCGGCTGCCGCTGTTCCAGCTGCGGCACCCGAAATACGACCGCTTCCTGCCACACGCCGCGAAGTACCTGGAGAAACGCGCCACGGTGATCGACGTCGGCGCCAACTGCGGCGACACGCTGGCGGCGATGGTCGACTTCAACCAGCAACTCGACTATGTCTGCATCGAGCCGGACGACCGCTTCTTCGACTTCCTCACCAGCAACATCGAAGTCATCCAGCGAAGATTTCCCGCGCTTCAGATCCAGAGTGTCAAATCGCTGGTGGGCCAGAACGTCAACAACGTATCGCTCGAAGGCACGGGCGGCACCAAACATGCGGTGGTGGGCAGTGGCACGCAGCAGTCGCGGTCGCTGGATGCGATCTGCGCCGAGCTGGCACTGGGCAACGTGCGGCTGCTCAAGTCCGACGTCGATGGTTTCGACTACGACATCCTGGATTCGGCACACGCCACGATCGCGGCCCAGCACCCGCTGCTGTTCTTCGAATGCCAGTGCGACTTCGACTACCAGAAGGCGGGTTACACGCAGACCATGGCCTGGCTCCAGTCGGCCGGTTATGGCCATTGGACGGTGTTCGACAATTTCGGCGAGGTACTGCTCCGTACCGGCGACATCACGCTGATCTTCCAGCTCATGGAATACACCTGGCGGCAGCACCAGAAGACCAGCACCCGCACCATCTACTACTACGACATCCTGGCGCATGCCGAACCCGACAGCGCGCTGGTCGACGAGATGCTGCGCACGTACTGAGCGCGGCATTGGACAAGGCAAAGGGCCGTCACCGCACTTTCACAATCGCGGCGTCCAATCAGCAGGAGAGCAGAGAAGAGACGGGGCCGGGGGGCCCATGACAACTAGAACAGTGGAGACGCTTGCAACCCGCCCCGACCCGGGCGGGTTTTTCTTGTGGGGGCTTTGCCGCCCCAGTTATCCTCGGGCGCGTGGCGTGTGCCATGTCCCAGGAATTCCAGCCATGCCGCGTCCCGTACTCGACGAAGACCACATCCACCCATCCGTGCGCCAGAAGGTCGCCGCCGTGGCGCCCATCGTCGCCGAAGTGCAGGCCGCCATTGCGCAACACGCGGTGGTCATCGTCGGCATGGCGCAGAACCCCCACCCCGGCCAGGCCCGCCGCATGCTGGATGCCGCCGGTATCGCCCACCATGACCTCAGCTACGGCAGCTACTTCGGAGGCTGGCGCGACCGCACCAAGCTGAAGATGTGGTGCGGCTGGCCCACGCTGCCGATGGTGTTCGTGCGCGGCACGCTGGTGGGCGGCGCGTCGGACCTGGAGCGGCTGATCCAGAGCGGCGAGCTGAAGCGCATGCTGGCCTGATACCGGCGTAAAAAAAGGCCCCGAAGGGCCTTTCAAGGTTCAGGCTGTTCAGCCCTTGGGTTGCGCGTCGGGGCCGCCGTGCTGGCGACCACGGTGGCCTTCAGGGCCACCCGGGCGGCGCATCATGGCGTTCGCGTCGAACACCTTTTGCTGCTCGGGCGTCAGCACCGCGTAGAAGGTCTTTGCGGCGTCGGCGCGTTTGTCCATCTCGGCATCGCGCTGGACCCGCATCGCACGCATCTTGTCGATGCGTTCGGGCGTGGTCAGCTTGGCCATGTCGCCGCGTTCCATGCGGGCATGCGGTGCGGGTGGCTGCATGCTGGTGGTGAACGTGGTCCAGGCGGGTTCCTGGGCCGGCGTCAGCTTCAGCTTGGCCTTGAGTTCGGCGGCCCGCTTGGCCATGGCCTGCTGCATCTTGGCCGGGTCGTGCCGGCCCATGCGGTCGCCAGGGGCGCCGTGGGGTGTACCCGCCTTGTCGGCCATGGCGGGCGGTGTGGCCGGCGCGGCAGGGGCCACGCCCTGTGCCGAAGCTGCCAGGCCTGCGGTGGCCAGCATGCCGGCCAACACGAGGTTCTTGAACGAGAAGTTGGAGGTTGAACGCATGAGAGTGCTTCCTTTCTAGAAGACGCCTGATGCCCACATCGGTCTCAGGTTGAAGGGAAGTTTCGTGCAGCGATGTATCGCCGCCATAACCCGCAGATGAGATTTTGTAAAGATCAAACGGACCTGCGCAAAGCGGCGAATGCGCGGCGGAACGGACCCGCCAGGCCGGCCGTCAGCGGCTGCCGTGCAGCAGTCGTTCGAACAGGTCGACCGGGCCCATCTGGCCACCCTTGAGCACGATCTCCATGCCGTCGAGCGCGGGCCGGTCGCTGTGCACGCGGCACAGGGCCAGGCCCGGTGCCACCTGCCGCAGGTGCGACAGACCCCAGGCGTCCAGGGCCTGCACGGCCAGGCTCGAGGTGTCGCCGCCGGCAATGCCCACCCGGCGCAGTGGCGCGGCCGCCAACACCTGGGCCAGCCAGCGGCCCGAGGCTTCGGCCAGCGAGCGCGAGCCGGCGGGCACACCCGCGGTGGCGGCGCCTTCGCGCGAGGTGCAGGCCAGCACGCTGCGGCCGGCGCGCAGCAGGGCGGCGACCTCGTCGGCCATGCGTTGGCGGTAGCCTGTGTGGGCGAGTTGCGCCGCGTCCAGCGCGATCGGTGTGTACGACGTGGCCGCACGCACCTGTTGCGCGGTGAGGGGCGACAGGCTGCCTGCCAGCACCAGCACCGGGCCAACGGCGGCGGCGAGGTCAACGGCGTCGCCGTGGGCAGCCAGTCCCCAATGCGCGGCCAGCGCCTGCACCACGCTGCTCGGCCCGGCGGCCAACAGCGGCTGTTGCCACGCGTGTTGCCACACCAGCCGGCCGACGTGGGCCAGGTGCGCGGGCGCGGCCACGTCCAGCAGCACGGCGTCGGGCTGCGTGGCCAGCAACGCGGCCAGCTTGTCATCCACTGCGGACATCGGTGCGTCGTAAGCCGTGTAGTCGATACCCGCCACCTGTGCCAGCCCCTGCAGCGCCAGATGGCGTCGCAGGTCGGCCTCGTGCATGGGCGTTACCGGGTGGCGGCTCATGGTCGGGTGCCGGTCGATGCGGTGCACCGCGCCGCCGCTGCCCGCCGCGGCGAACAGGTTGCCGAATACGCAGTAGCGCCCCAGGTTGGGCTGCCCGCCGACCACGGGCACGAACGGGTTGGCGGCAAACGGGCGCAGCACGTTGATGGCCTGGCCGATGCTGCCCACATGGGGTGCGCTGTCGAAGGTGGAACAGGTCTTGTAGTGCAGCACCCGCGCCCCGCTGGCTTCGAAGAACCGGCCCACGGGCACGAGTTCGGCCAGCATCTCGGCGGGCGACATGGCCCGTGCCGCGCCGGCGATGCCGATGCAATCCAGCGGGCCGGCCCGCGCCAGTTGGGCCTCCGTGGGGACGCCCAGGAACAACACGGTCCGCAGGCCGACGCTCGCCGCATTGGCCAACGTGTCGGTGGCACCGGTGAAGTCGTCGCCGTAGAAAACGATGCGAGCCGTCATGGAGAAGTCACCAGCTGGTGATCACTTTCCGAAGAAGGCCAGCGCACGCGCCAGCTCGGGTGCGTGGGCCGCGAACTCGGCCAACGGGGTGCCGGCGCGCACGGCCGTCCAGGCCTGGCGGATGCTGGTCACGCCTGCCGCCGGCCCGTCGGGGTGGGCCAGGATGCCGCCGCCCGACATGAACAGCAGGTCGTCGCTGCCGATCGCGTCCCAGGTGGCGGGCACGGTGCCGGCCCATTGGCCGGATGAAAACGCGGGCATGACCCGGTCGTCCACCGCATCGGCCAGCGGCGTGTAGCAGTCGCGAGCGGAAGAGATCACTTCGCTGTCGGCCTGGGCGAACTTGCCCTGCCGGCCGTGCACGTGCATGTGGTCGACGCCGGCCAGGCGCCACAGCGTCTGGTAGGCCTGGAACGAGATGCCGAGCAGCGGATGCCGCGACAGCGCGCCGAAGCCGTTGCGGTGCGCGTGCACGGCCAGCGGCGTATGGCGGCGCAAGGTCTGCATGCCCGAATGGCCGCACCAGTTGATGCTGGCCATGACACAGCTGCCGCCTTCCTTTTGCACCAGGTCGGCGTGGCGCTTCATGGCGTCGGTCTCGTCGGTGATGTTGAAGGCCACCATCACGTGTTTGCCGGTGCGCTGCTGGTGGTCGCGCACCACGGCCATCACGGCGGGGATGCGTTCGGCCAGCGGCGCATGGGCCGGGTCGGCGCAGACTTCGTCGTCCTTGATGAAGTCGACGCCGGCCTCGCACAACGTGCGCACCAGCGCGGCCGTCTGGGCGCTGGAGAAGCCGACGTTGGGCTTGATGATGGTGCCCACCAGCGCGCCCTGCGCCACGCCGGTGATGCGCCGTGTGCCGGCGATGCCGACCTGCGGCATATCGAACCTGGCGCGGTAGGCGGCCGGCAGCTGCAAAGTCTCCAGCCGCAGACCGGTGACTTCGCCCAGGTCGTACAGGTTGCCGGCCACGGTGGCAGCCAGCGTGGGCAGGTTGCCGCCGATGTTGACCGTTGGGTAGGCGATGTGCACCCGTGCGCGGCGCCATGGGCCGGTGCGGCCCTGGCGTTCGAGCAAGGCGTTCGGCAGGCTGGGCGCCGCCACCGATTCCAGTTCGTCGATGCGCTGCACGACGGCGCGGGAGCGGGCGCGCAGTTCATCGGTCTCGCCCTGCACGCGGGTGAAGGTGCCGCTGGACTGTTCGCCCGCCATGACCTCGGCGACCTGGGCCGGGTCGAGCGGGGTCTCGATGGTGTAGCTGGCGAGGATGTGGTCGGTGGCCATCACGGTGGGCATGCCGGTCACAGCTTGCTCAGGTCGGGGAACGGCCGCACCGGGTCCTGGCCGTCCCAACCCTGCGACGAGGCGCGGATCAGGTCGAACATCTTGCCCTTGGGGCCGGCCACTTCCGACAGCTCGATCACCGTGCCCGGGTGGTACTCGGTGTCGAAATAGATGAAGCGCCCGCGCTCGCCGACCTCGCCGCTCATCACCGGCTCGAAGCCCTGGCGCAGCAGGCGCTCGAGGTCGGCGTCGTAGTCCGAGGTCCAGTAGGCGACATGCTGCAAGCCCGTGCGCCCGGCCTGCTGGAAGTCGCGGTACATCGAGGGCACCTCGTTGCGCGTCTGGATCAGCTCGACCTGCACGAAGCCCGAGTTGGCCAGCGCGACCGAGTTGTGCGGCGCGTGTT
>JAQGMQ010000220.1 GCA_028292305.1 Rhodoferax sp. | reverse complement strand
GATCAGCATAAGGGCGGCAATGACGGTCGCGCCCGCATAATCGAATTGTTCGAGCTTGATAACAATGAGCAGCGGCAGGATTTCGGTCAGCCCCGGCATGTTGCCGGCAATGAAGATCACCGAGCCGTATTCGCCGATGCCACGCGCGAACGCCATGGCAAAGCCGGTCATCAGGGCCGGCAGGATGTGCGGCAGGATCACCTTGTAGAAGATCTGCCAACGCGTGGCGCCCAGCGACGTGGCCGCTTCTTCGAGTTCTTTCTCGGCGTCTTCGAGCACCGGCTGCACCGTGCGCACCACGAACGGCAGCCCGATGAAAATCAGCGCGATCACGATGCCGGCGGGCGTGAACGCCAGCTTGATGCCCATCGGCTCCAGGTACTGGCCCAACCAGCCGTTGCCGGCCAGCAGCGCCGTGAGAGAAATGCCGGCCACGGCCGTGGGCAGTGCAAACGGCAAGTCGACCAGCGCATCCACGATCTTCTTGCCCGGGAACTTGTAGCGCACCAGCACCCAGGCCACGAGCAGGCCGAACACCAGATTCACCAGCGCCGCGAACAGCGAGGCACCGAAAGTGAGCCGGTACGACGCCAACACGCGCGGGCCGGTCACGGCCGTCCAGAACTGGTCCCAGGTCAGCGTGAAGGTCTTGAAGAACAACGCCGACAGCGGGATCAGCACGATCACGCTGAGGTAGAAAAGCGTGTAGCCCAGCGTCAGGCCGAAGCCGGGCAAGACCCGCTTCGCGCCGCGCGCGCCGCCGACAGCGGGCAACGCGTTCGATATCGACGCCGCCACTTATTTGGGAGCCGTGTACAGCTTGTCGAACTGCCCACCGTCATTGAAGTGGACCTTCTGCGCCTGGGCCAGGCCACCGAAATATTCGTCCACCGTGAACAGTTGCAGCGGCTTGAAGGTGCTGCTGTATTTCTTCAGCACGGCCTCGGAACGCGGGCGCAGCGCGTGTTTGGCGGCGATCTCCTGGCCTTCTTCGGAATACAGGTAGTCGAGATAGGCCTTGGCCAGTTCGGCCGTGCCCTTCTTGGCCACCGTGCGCTCCACCACGGCCACCGGGTTTTCAGCCACCACGCTGGCGCTCGGGTACACGGCGTCGACCTTGCCTTCACCGAACTCGCGGTTGATGGACACCACCTCGGACTCGAACGTGATCAACACGTCGCCGATGTTGCGTCGCAGGAAGGTGGTGGTGGCGGCACGGCCACCCGAGGCCAGCACCGGCACGTTCTTGTACAGCTTGGCCACGAACTCCGCCGCCTGCGCGTCGGTGCCGCCCTTCTTGCGGATGTAGCCCCAGGCGCCGAGGTAGGCATAACGGCCGTTGCCACCGGTCTTGGGGTTGACCACGATCACCTGCACGCCGGGCTTGATCAGGTCGTCCCAGTCCTTGATGCCCTTGGGATTGCCGTTGCGCGTGAGGAACAGCATGGTCGAGGTGGTGGGCGATGCGTTGCCGGGGAACTTCTTGTTCCAGTCTTTCGCGACCACGCCTTTTTCGGCCAGGAAATCGATGTCGGTCGAGGTGTTCATGGTCACCACGTCCGCGTCCAGGCCCTCGGCCACCGAACGGGCGATGGCGCTGGAGCCGGCATGCGACTGGTCGATCTTCACGTCCTTGCCGGTGGTCTTCTTGTAGTTGGCCACGAAGGCGACGTTGTAGTCCTTGTAGAACTCGCGGGCCACGTCATAAGAGCCGTTCAGCAGCGTCGTGGTCTGGGCCGAAGCCAGGCCGGAGGCTGCCAGCAGCACGCCGAACAGGAAGGAAGAGGTGGTTTTTTTCATGCAGTTTCAGCCGATTGAGAAAACGAAGACGGGGGATTTTCGCCGACAGCGGGGCTTTGTGCCTTGACGGCCAACGGGCCTTCACTGCCGACCAGGGATTGCAGCAGCGCCAGGCCCAGTGGCCAGTCGCCAAAACCCGACTCGACATTGATGTGGCCGGCGTCCTGCAGGCGCACGAATTCGCTGCCCCAGGCGCGCGCATAGGCACCGGCCAGGCGCACCGGGCAAAACGGGTCGTTGCTGCTGGCCACCAGCACGCTGCGGTACGGCAGCTTCTGGTAGGGCACGGGGGCGAAGTCGGTCAGCACCGAGCGGCGTTCCGGGTCGGCCGGCGCCACCAGCAAGGCGCCGTGGATACGCTGGGCCACCTCATCGGGCAGGTGCGTGGTGGCGATGCAGCCGAGGCTGTGCGCTACGACCACGACCGGCCCGGGCGCGGCCAGGATGGTCTGGGCCAGCGTGCCCACCCAGGCCGCCCGCGACGGCGCAACCCAGTCGTCCTGCTCGACGCGGACGATGCCTGCGAGCCGATCGGTCCATAGCGTTTGCCAATGGCCCGGGCCGGAGTTGCGCCAGCCCGGCACCATCACGATGCGCGCCACGGTCATGCGAAGTTGCCGAGCAAAAATACTTACTTGTTTGGCTGCGGCGTCACGCGCAGGTAGGGCCGCACGGCGTTGAAGCCCTTGGGGAAACGCTGCGCGAGTTCGGTCGGGTCCTGCAGGCTGGGCAGGATCACCACGTCGTCGCCGTCGCGCCAATTGGCGGGCGTGGCCACCTTGTGGCTGTCGGTCAGCTGCAGCGAGTCGATCACCCGCAGGATCTCGTCGAAATTGCGGCCGGTGCTGGCCGGGTAGGTGAAGGTGGTGCGGATGGTCTTTTTCGGGTCGATGATGAACACGCTGCGCACCGTGGCGTTGACCAGCGCCTTCGGGTGGATCATGTCGTAGAGCGTGGCGACCTTCCTGTCGGCGTCGGCCAGGATCGGGAAGTTGACCGTGGTGTTCTGGGTGTCGTTGATGTCCGGCACCCACTTGCCGTGGGATTCGAGCGAGTCGACGCTGACCGCGATCGGTTTGACCCTGCGCTTGGCGAACTCGCTGGCCAGCGCCGCGGTCTTGCCGAGTTCGGTGGTGCACACCGGCGTGAAGTCAGCCGGATGCGAGAAGAACACGACCCAGGAGTCGCCGGCCCATTCGTAGAAGTCAATCTGGCCCTCGCTCGAGTCTTGCTGGAAGTTCGGGGCGGTGTCGCCTAGACGCAGAGTTGCCATGATTGCTCCTTCATTTGGATTCGAGCCCGCGATTGTGCAAAGCAATCCACGGAACGCAAACGAATATCTACTTGTTTGGTTATGGCGGTTTCCGCATAAGCAGCGGCGAACCGGACGCGCATTCAGCCCGCAATTTCGTGCGGCTTGTCTCCGTCGAGGTTTGCTGCCAGGAAGTCGATTAGCGCTCGAACCG
>JAQGMQ010000217.1 GCA_028292305.1 Rhodoferax sp. | reverse complement strand
CAGCCCGCCGACGTGGGAGCCGAGGAAATCGGTCAGGTAGGCCAGTACGTTGGTGCCCAACGTTTCCAGGCGTTGCTCGCCCTGCACCTGCAGGCTCAGCCCGGCCTGCCCGGCGCGCAGCCACATCTGTGCCTCGCGGGCACGGTAGTCGCGCGACGAGAGCACGGCGGCGATGGTGATCAGCAGCAGCAGCAAGGCGGCGCCGCCCCCCTGCACGCGGGCCGACAGGCTCACCGCGTTCTGCCATTCGTCCTGGCGCACGGCGAGCTGCTGCTGCTCGGAACGGATCATCTCGCCGACGACATCGCGGATGCGGTCCATGGTGAGCCGGCCGCGGTCGCTGCGCACCAGCGCCAGCGCGCCTTCGGCATTGCCGGTGCGGCGCAACTGGATGGTCTCGTCGAGCTCGCGGAACTTCATCGTGGCGTATTCGCCCACGGTCTTGACGTACTCGACCTGGCGCCGGTTGTCGGCCACCAGGTCGCGCACGCTTTGCAACTGGCCGGCGAACGAGGCCTGGGCTTCGGTGTAGGGGTCGAGGTAACGCTCGGAGCCGGTCAGCAGGAAACCGCGTTGGCCGGTCTCGGCGTCCTTCATGGACGAGAGCAGACCCTGCAGCCGCTCGATGACCGTCAGCGTGTTGCTGACGCGGTCGGCGGTGCTGGCGCGCACCTTCAGCGAGTTGAAAGAGAAGAAGGCGATCAGCACCACCGCCACGATGGCGACGGCGAAGCCGGTCATGGCCAGCGGCGGCAACGGCAAGCCAGACCGTGCGCCGTTGCGCGCGGGCCGGGCGGGTGTGGAAGAGGTCATGCGGGCGTGGCGCTACGAAACGGGCAGGGGCGAAAAGGCAAGCTAACTCCAGCAGCGAACACAAGGATCGATGGTTGTGGAAAACGGGGATGACGGAAAAACGGTGGGAGGCGCGTGGCGCCTGCCACCGCGTGAACCACGCCAGATGGCACGGCCCGCCGACCCGCTCCCGAACCCTGAGGCACGGTACGCCAGCCCCGCCGATATTTCAGCCAGTAACAATCTTCGGTCGGCGTAGGACGAGTCCGACAGTGCCGCGGCGTGATCAGGCGGCGTGTTCGAGCTTCGGTCCCACACAGGCGCCAGCGCCTCGCAGCAGCGCACCGCCGGCCACACTCGTCAAGCCGACGCGCAGGCCGTAGGCCATGGCGTCGCTCGGCGGCATGGCCGCGGCGTGGATGAAGCCCTGGATCACGTCGGTTCCGCAGGCGCACACGAAGTCGGCTTCTTCCTGGGTCTCCACCCCTTCGGCAATCAGCTCGTAACCGAGTTGCTTCATCAGCGCGCACAGCCCCACGTACAGCACTCGCCCGGTCTCGGTGCCGATCTCTTCCAGCAGGCCCTTGTCGAGCTTGATGGTGCCGATGTCCAGCTGGTTCAACAAGGCGAAGTTCGAATAGCCGTTGCCGAAATCGTCCACCGACAAGGAGATGCCGGCCCGCCCCAACCGGGCCACGTTGGCCTTGGTCTGCGGGAAGTCGCTGGCCAGCGAACTCTCCAGCATCTCCAGCCGGACCTGCGGCGCAAACGTGCCCAGGCGGTTGATCAGGCCGCGCACATTGGCCAGGCTCGAGAGGAAATCGGCCGTCACGTTGAGACTGATCCTGGGCACGAACGCCTGGGCTTTCCATTCGGCAAGATTGCGCACCGCCTCCTGAATCACCCAGGTGTTGAGCGCATCCGAATAACCCGCCGCTTCGAGTTTCTTGATGAACGCCGGCCCGACCACGCTGCCGTCGGGCATGACGATGCGCAGCAGCGCTTCGAAGCTGTGCACCTGCTGGGTGTGCACGTCGATGGTGGGCTGGTACCAGAGGCACATGCGGCCCGACGACATCAGGTCGATGGCCTGCATCGCGTCGGCGTAGATGGCCAGCGTCTTGCGGTGGTTGCTGGCGTAACGCATCTCGGACGCATGGGAAATGTCCCATTGCGGGCGTGCGTCGTCGGAGAACAGCTTCTCGAGCTTGTGCACCAGCGAGTCCTGCTCTTCGAGCTTCAGAAACGGAAAATAGATGGCCGCCCCGAGCGACAGCATCATGACCTGGAAGGCGATGGTCAGGAGGTTGCCATTGCCAGCCACATAGGCGTTGAAGCCGGGCGGCATCATCCACTGCACGTTGGTGAACACCGGGATGAAACCCGACGCCACCACCGCATACGACACCACGAACCCCACCACCGGAAAGAAGATGAAGGGCAGGATCAGGTAGGGGTTGAAGACGATGGGGTGGCCGTACACCATGATCTCGTTGATGTTGAAGAACTGCATCGGCGCCGAGATCTTGGCCACCGTGGTGATCCGGCCATTGAGCGCCATGGCCAGCAGCAACGACAGGGTGCCGCCGCAGCCGCCGAACGTGACAAAGGTGCTGAGCAGGCTGGCCACCGTGAAGCCCGGTGCCACGGCCACTGCCAGCACATCCTGCCCGATCACCATGTTGTAGAGGTTTTCGCCGTGCAGCCCGAAGCTCCACAGAAAGTGCGACACGAACACATGCACCGCGCCCTGCACCACCACCGGGAACTGCGCCAGCAGGTTGCCGGTGTTCTGCAACGCGCCGAAGAACGCCGCCAGGCTGGTCAGGGCGCCATGGCTCAGGGCCACCGTCAGGACGGACGGCAGGATCAGGTTGATGCTGCGCGTGAGCAAGGGGCTCAGGCCCACATCGCGCACCACCTTGAACATGCGCTTCTGCACGAAGTCGAGCAGTGCCACCACCAAAAACGGAATCACGATGGCCGACACGCCCAGCATCTTCGCCACGAACTCGGCCGCGTATTTCTCCTTCATCACCAGCACGCCGAGGTGCAGGCAAAACACCGCCAGCGCGCCGCTGTACAGGGCCTGCAGGTTACGGTACTTGGCCAGGTTGTAGGCCAGCCCGAGGCAGACCATGGTCGGGAAGAACTGCGCCAGGCCGCCCTGCATCTGGGCGAACACCGGGTTGAGCCAGGCCAGTACCGGCCGGGTCGACGTGGCGCCGAACACCAGCAGCCAGAATTCGAGCACCGACGACACGATATAGAACGGCAGCAGGGTGATGAAGGTCTCGCGAATGGCCATCAGCGACGCCGCACCCGACAGGCGCCGTGTGGCTTCGAAGTACCACCGGAAAAAACGCCGCGTGAACAGGGCTGGTCGCATAGGTTCTCCGGTGATGGCGGACAGGTCGTTGCGGGGGAACGGCATGCGAGCCGCCCGTCGCGTGCCGGCGCCGGCATGTTCGCCCCACCCATTGACACAACGCAAAATTGTTTACAGATCTAACCGTTTTAAATCAATGTGATCAAAATCACAACAAACAAAACGGCGCATGGATTCGAAGCTCGGAATCGGTGCATCAGGACCGGGTTGGCCCCCTTTATCCGCCCGTGACGCGCGCAGAACGCGGGCACTGTCGCGTTGCGATGGCGACACAAGGCAACTGCGCCCCGTGTTTACCCGCAGAATGGTTTTCAGCAGCCCCAGCAATCCGGCGTCCCCAAGGACCTCAAGGAACCACCATGAAGCTCAGCGTGAAACTTCCTCTTGCCTTTGCCACCGCGTTGTTGCTGCTGTTCGTGGCCGCGCTGTTCGGCATCTACCAGCTGAACCAGGCGCTCACCACCTACCGCACCACGGTGGCCGACAGCTTCGAGAACGAACGCGGCGTGTCGGAGATGCTGAACAACTTCAAGACCCAGACCCAGGAATGGAAGAACGTGTTGCTGCGCGGCAAAGACCCGAAGCAGCTGGACCGCTACTGGAGCGCGTTCGAAGCGCGCGACCGCGAAGTGGCCAACCAGGCACGCCAACTGCAGGGCAGCCTGCCCACCGGCCCGGGCAAGGAGGCGGTCGACAAATTCGCCGTCGCCCACCAACGCATGGGCGAGGCCTACCGCCAGGGTTTTGCCGCCTTCAAGGCCGCCGAACACGACCCGCAGGCCGGCGACAAGGCGGTGCAGGGCATCGACCGTGAGCCCGCGCAACTGCTTGATGACGCGGGCGAGCTGATCCACAAGGCCAGCGCCGCGGTGGCAGCCGACGCCACCGCCGGCGCGAGCCGGGCCACGGCCATCAGCCTCACCGTGATGAGCATCGTCTGCGCTTTGGGCATCTTCGGCGCGGTGGTGTTCAGCCGTTCGGTGGTGCGCCCGCTGCACAAGGCCGTGCAGGTGTCGCGCGCCGTGGCCGATGGCGACCTCACCGTGGCCAGCCAGAGCCTGGGGCAGGACGAGATCGCGCAGTTGCTGAATGCGCTCTACGACATGCAGACCAGCCTGTCGCGCGTGGTGGCCGGCGTGCGCATCAACGCCGACAGCGTGGCGCTGGCCAGCGCCGAGATCGCGCAGGGCAACAACGATCTGTCGGCCCGCACCGAACAACAGGCCAGTGCCCTGGAAGAAACGGCCGCCTCGATGGAAGAGCTGAGTTCCACCGTGCAGCAGAACGCCGCCAACGCCCGCCAGGCGAACCAGCTGGCACTGAGCGCGTCGACCGTGGCCGTGCAGGGCGGCGAAGTGGTGGCCCGGGTGGTGAACACCATGAAGGGCATCAACGACAGCTCGAGCAGGATCGCCGACATCATCGGCGTGATCGACGGCATCGCCTTCCAGACCAACATCCTGGCACTGAACGCCGCCGTGGAGGCTGCTCGCGCGGGTGAACAGGGCCGCGGCTTCGCGGTGGTGGCCAGCGAGGTGCGCAGCCTCGCCCGGCGCAGCGCCGACGCGGCCAAGGAGATCAAGGCGCTGATCAACGCCAGCGTGGAACGCGTGGGCCAGGGCACGACGCTGGTGGACCAGGCCGGCACCACGATGCAGGAAGTGGTGTCGGCGATCCGCCGCGTGACCGACATCATGGGCGAGATCGCCGCGGCCAGCAGCGAACAAAGCGCGGGCGTGGCCCAGGTCGGCGAGGCGGTGATGCAGATGGACCAGGCGACGCAGCAGAACGCGGCACTGGTCGAGCAGAGTGCGGCCGCGGCCGACAGCCTGAAGACGCAGGCCGCGCCTCTGGTGCACGCGGTGTCGGTGTTCCGGCTGGACCAGCAACCGTTGCGGCTGGCAGCTTGAACACATCACGCGGGGCCGCCGCAGCGGCTCCGCAAGTTTGACGAAGGCGGGCCGCCGCAACCGCCCTGCGCGGGCCGCCGCAACCGCCCTGCGCTTGCCGCTTACAGCAGCTTGACGCCCGTCTTTTCCTGCAGCTGGCCCAGGCTCACGCCGGGCGCCAGTTCGACCACCTT
The DNA here is from genome assembly GCA_028292305.1 of Rhodoferax sp. Taxonomy (GTDB): domain Bacteria; phylum Pseudomonadota; class Gammaproteobacteria; order Burkholderiales; family Burkholderiaceae_C; genus Rhodoferax_B. The sequence goes on along the minus strand of JAQGMQ010000217.1, from coordinate 1,326 downwards.
CAGGCCTTCGGGCGTCACGTCCATCACGGCCAGGTCGGTGATGATGCGGTCGACCACGCCCACGCCTGTGAGTGGCAGCGTGCACTTGGCCAGGATCTTCATGTCCTCGGTGCCGTCCTTCTTCCTGGCCACGTGTTCCATCAGCACGATCACGCGCTTGACGCCGGCCACCAGGTCCATCGCGCCGCCCATGCCCTTGACCATCTTGCCGGGGATCATCCAGTTGGCCAGGTCGCCCTTCTCGCTGACCTGCATCGCGCCGAGGATCGAGAGGTTGATCTTGCCGCCGCGGATCATCGCGAAGCTGTCATGGCTGCCGAAGTTGGCCGAGCCCTTGATGGTGGTCACGGTCTGCTTGCCGGCGTTGATCAGGTCGGCGTCGACTTGGGTCTCCGTCGGGAACGGGCCGATGCCCAGCATGCCGTTCTCGGACTGCAGCCACACCTCCTTGTCGCCGGTGAAATTGGCGACGAGCGTCGGGATGCCGATGCCGAGGTTGACGTAGAAGCCGTCCTCGAGTTCCTGCGCCGCGCGTGCGGCCATCTGGTCTTGGGTCCAAGGCATGATTACGCTCTCCAGTCAGTTGGGGACAGAGCTGAAGATCTGTCCCGCAAAGAAATCTACGAAGTGATGGTTCTCTTCTCGATGCGCTTCTCGGGCGTCGCATTGAGCACGATGCGGTGCACGTAGATGCCCGGCAGGTGGATGTCGTCGGGCGCAAGCTCGCCGAGCTCGACGATCTTCTCGACTTCGACGATGCAGACCTTGCCGGCCATCGCGGCGGCGGGGTTGAAGTTGCGGGCCGTCAGGTTGAAGCGCAGGTTGCCGGACTTGTCGGCCACGGCAGCTTTGACGAGCGACACGTCGGGCACGAGCGAACGCTCCATCACGTACGTCTCGCCGTCGAACTCGCGCAGTTCCTTGCCTTCGGCGACGATGGTGCCGACGCCGGTCTTGGTGAAGAACGCCGGGATGCCGGCGCCGCCTGCGCGCAGCTTTTCGGCGAGCGTGCCCTGCGGCGTGAATTCGAGCTCGAGTTCGCCGGCCAGGTACTGCCGCTCGAACTCCTTGTTCTCGCCCACATAGCTGGAGATCATCTTCGTGATCTGGCGCGATTCGAGCAGCACGCCCAGACCGAACCCGTCGACGCCCGCGTTGTTGGAGATGACGGTGAGGCCCTTCACGCCCGAGTCGCGCAGGGCGGCGATCAGCGCCTCCGGAATGCCGCAAAGGCCGAAGCCGCCGACCGCCAGCAGCTGGCCATCCTTGACCACGCCGCGCAGCGCTTCCTCGGCGCTGCCATAGACCTTGTTCATCCGCACTCTC
>JAQGMQ010000204.1 GCA_028292305.1 Rhodoferax sp. | reverse complement strand
TGTGGCTGGGCGTCGATTCGCTCCGCCTGGTGGTGGGGCTGCTGTTGGTGGGGTTTGGGCTGAATGGCGTGATCGTGCCGCTGTCGTTCGTGACGGCGATGGAAGGGCATCCGACACAGGCGGGCTCGGCCTCGGCGCTGATCGGCACGATGACTTTCACAGGTGCGGCGGTGGTCGTCGCAGCCGTGTCGCCGTTCACCAACGGCTCGCCGCTGCCGATGGCACTCGGCATCGCGGCTTGTTCGGTGGCGGGTTTTCTGCTGTCGCGGCGCACGCTGAAGGTGCGTCGCGCTGCGCCGCCGGTGCATCGACCGGCACAGGCGCTTCGCTGACGGCCTTCGAACGGCGCGAACACGTCGGTCGCTCCATCGTGCGCTGCAGCAGTTTGGTTCCGAGGTGGCGCGCCAAATCCTGCACTAGATGGGTAGCGGTGGGCCGGTGGGCGGCATCGAGATGTTTGTCGACGGGGGCATGGCGCAGGTCTGAACGACCAGCACCGGCGCAGGTTCAGGAGTGGGAGGGCGCCACGTCGATTGCCGTGGGGGTGGCGCTCTTGCCCGGCGCCGGCAGCAGCAGTTGCGCCGACCTGGCCACGCGCACGCAGTCGCGCAGGTGTTCTTCGCCGAGGTAACGGATGGCGGTGTAGCCCATGAACGCCGACACGGCCTGGCCGGCCAGCGGCACGTATTTGGCCAGCTGTTGTGTGGTCAGGCGCATGCCTACCGTCTTGGCGGCCTTGAGGATTAGATCCTTGGTGATGAACTTGCCGATCAGCACCGAGCCGACCAGGGTGACCGCCTTCTGCACCTGGTCGCGCTTGTGCGGCTCGAGCCGGTCGAGCTGGGCCGGCGTGAGGCCGAACACGGCGTTGACTTCGGGAATGAGTTTGGAGAGCAGGGCGGCGTCCACCGCCCAGTCGAGGCCGGGCACAGGCACGACGCTGGCCGCAGCCGCCACCAGAGCGCGGCGGTGCAGCAGCTTGCGGGCGCGGCGCACCGCGTCCGTCAAGGCCGCGTCACCGGCGGCCAGTTGCAGCGCGGAATCGATGCCTCGGGCCTTCATGGCGAACTCAGGTCTTGCTCTTGACCAGGCCGTAGATGAACAAAAGAATCATCGCGCCGACCACCGAGGCGATCCAGCCGGCGGGCTGGCCGGGTGCGTACCAGCCCATTTTCTGGCCGATGAAGTTGGCCAGGAACGCGCCTGCAATACCCAGGATGGACGTCATGATCAAGCCAAGCTTGTCATTGCCCGGCTTGATCGCGCGTGCGATGAGGCCAACCACGAACCCGATGATGATGGTGCCGATCAGTGAAAACATGTGAACTCCTGTATACAAATTATTTGAATTCGAACCAGGGTCAAATGTAGCCGCTGCCGATGAAGCTGCGGTGTAGGACCGCAACCGAATTGTTGGCTCACACTTCGGCGGTGCGGGCGGCCTCGAGTTGTTCGGACAGCGCCAGCCATTGCTCCTCGAGCGTGCCGAGTTCGTCGCCCATGGCTTTCAGGCGTTTGCCGGCGTTGGCAATTTCGGCGGGTGGCAGCGGCTTGCTCATATGCGCCTCGAGCTCGCCTTTTTCCATCTGCAGTTTTGCCATGGTCTGGTCGATGCGGTCGAGTTCCTTTTGCAGCGGCTTGGTCTGGCTCGACTGCTGCTGGCGGCGGGCCGAGTCGGCGCGGCGCTGGTCGGCAGGGTTGGCCACGGGCGGCAGGGGGGCTACCACCACCACCGGCGCAGGCGCGTTGTTCAATGCGTTCTTGGCCTCTTCGCGCAGGCGCTTCGACTCGTCGAGCAGGTAGCGCTGGTAGTCGTCGAGGTCGCCGTCGAACGGCTCGACGCCACCGCGCGACACCATCCAGAATTCGTCGCACACCGAACGCAGCAGGGCGCGATCGTGGCTCACCAGCATCACGGTGCCTTCGAACTCGTTGAGCGCCATGGCCAGCGCCTCGCGGGTGGCCAGGTCCAGGTGGTTGGTCGGCTCATCGAGCAGCAGCAGGTTGGGGCGCTGCCAGACGATCATGCACAACACCAGGCGGGCCTTTTCGCCGCCGCTCATGCTGCCCACGGCCTGCTTGACCATGTCGCCGCTGAAGTTGAAGGTGCCGAGGAAGCTGCGCAAGTCTTGCTCGCGCGTGCCCTGGCCCGCGAGCTTGCCGGCGGCCGTGGTCTCGCGCACGAGACGGATCATGTGTTCGAGCGGCGTGTCCACCGGGCGCAGCACGTCGAGTTCCTGCTGGGCGAAATAGCCGATGTTCAGGCCCTTGCCTTCGATGATCTCGCCGTGGATCGGCGTGAGCGCGCGGGCCACCGTCTTGACCAGGGTCGACTTGCCCTGGCCGTTGGCGCCCAGGATGCCGATGCGCTGGCCGGCCAGCACCGACTTGTTGACGCGCTGCACGATGACGGTCGGGCCGGTGCCGGCGGGTGCGTCTTCGGCCGGCGGGTAGCCGAAGGTGGCGTCCGACATCGACAGCATCGGGTTGGGCAGGTTGGCCGGTTCCTTGAACTCGAAGGTGAATTCGGCCTCGGCCAGCAGCGGCGCGATCTTTTCCATGCGGTCCAGCGCCTTGACGCGGCTCTGCGCCTGGCGCGCCTTGCTGGCCTGGGCCTTGAAGCGCGAGATGAACTTCTGCAGGTGGGCAATTTTGTCCTGCTGCTTGCTGAATGACGCCGACTGCTGCTCCATCTTCTCGGCGCGCATGTCCTCGAACT
>JAQGMQ010000160.1 GCA_028292305.1 Rhodoferax sp. | reverse complement strand
GAGACCGCCGCACCGCCCGCCGGGGATGCGGTGGCCGCCGCCATGGCCGCCGTCGCCGCGGCCACCGCAGCGGCCACGCCAGCCAGCGCGGCCAAATAAGGCAACACCTTCCTTAAAATGGCGGCATGCATCCCGCCACAAGTCAAACACCGCGGACTTCCGAGCCCGCCGCCACGCCGCGCAGCGTCGTCCACACCGTCAAGGTCGAATTCGGCGACTGCGATCCCGCGGGCATCGTCTGGTTTCCCAATTTCTTCCGCTGGATCGACCACGCCTCGCGCACCTTCTTCAGTGCCTGCGGCGTGCCGCCCTGGTACGAGCTAGAAGCCCGCACGGGTGTGCTGGGCACGCCGCTGGTCGACACCAAATGCCGCTTCGTCAATTCGGTCACCTATGGCGAGACGCTGCAGATCCACGTCCACATCGCCGAGTGGCGCGGCAAGAGCTTCGTCCAGAAGTACCGCATCCTGCGCGGTGAGGGTGACAGCGCCACGCTGATCCTCGAATGTGAAGAGGTGCGGATCTTCGCGGCCCGCACCACCGACGGCCAGGGCGGCAACGGCATCCGCGCCGTGCCGATTCCCGAAGACATCCGCCGGCTCTGCAGCTGAAAGCCTTGCGTGAACACCCCGGCCGCGCCTGACACCGTCTGCGCCGTGCGCCGCTACAGCGGCGAATACGCGGCCCATGCGCACGACCACGCGCAGCTGATGTTCGCGCTCGACGGCCGCATGGAGCTCGAGATCGAAGGCCGCGCCGCCTTTGCCGACACCAGCAGCGGTGTCATCATCCCGGCTGGCCTGGCCCACGGTTTCCTGGCGCCACCGAACGCGCGCATGCTGGTGATCGACGCGCCCGCGCAGGCCGGCACCGACCGCTTCCGCCGCTTCGCCGTGACGGCCGCGTGCCTGCGGTTGGCCGCGGATGGCGCCCATGCCGCAGGCGGCCTGCAGGTGCTGCTGGCCGCGCCGCACATCCTGCTGCGCCGCACGCTCGATCTGGCGGCACTCGACGCGGCGCTCGCGGCCGAGTTGCATGCCGCCTGGAGCACGGCCCGTATGGCCGCTCTGTTCCATCTGAGCGCGCAGCGTTTTCACGCGCGCCTGGTCGAACGCACCGGCCTCACGCCGCAGGCCTATCTGCGGGCCCTGCGACTGCGGGAGGCCATGCGGCTCGTGGCCCATGGCGCGGGCCTGGAGATGGCCGCGCTGCAGGTGGGCTACCGCACGGCCAGCGCGCTGGGCGTGGCCTTGAAGCGCGAGGGCGGCGCGGCCTGGCTGGGCACACGCGCCATGCGCAGGAAACCGGGCTGAGAGCCGGCGGCGTTATTCGAGCGGCGGTGTGGCGCTCAGCACTTCTTCGACAGTGGTCAGCCCTTCGGCCACACGCAGGGCGCCGGCCAGGCGCAGCGGCCGCATGCCATCCTTGACCGCCAGGCGGCGCAACGCGTCGATGCTCGGCGCCTGGTTGACCTGCGCCTTGAAGGCTTCGTTGACGGTGAGCAGCTCATACAGGCCCATGCGCCCCATGAAGCCCGTCATGCGGCAGTCCACACAGCCGACCGGCCTGTACGGCGTGTAGGCGCCGCCGGCGTTGATCTTCCACGGCTTGATGAATGCGTTGAGGTTCTCGCGGGCCAGCGCCTCGTCGGGCGCCTTGCACTGCTTGCACAGCGTGCGCACCAGCCGCTGGGCCAGCACGCCGAGCACGGTGGCGTTGAGCAGATAAGCCGGCACGCCGAGTTCCATCATGCGGGTGATGGCCGAAGGCGCGTCGTTGGTGTGCAGGGTCGAGAACACCAGGTGCCCGGTCAGCGCCGCCTGCACCGCCATCTCGGCCGTGGCCAGGTCGCGGATTTCGCCGACCATGATGATGTCCGGGTCCTGCCGCATCAGGGCACGCAGGCCTTCGATGAAACCGAAGTCGAGCTGCGCCTGCACCTGGGTCTGGTTGAACGACGGCTCGATCATTTCGATCGGGTCCTCGATGGTGCTGACGTTGACCTCTTCGGTGGCCACGCGCTTGAGTGTGGAATACAGCGTGGTGGTCTTGCCCGAGCCGGTGGGACCGGTCACCAGGATGATGCCGTGCGGCCGCTTGACCAGCGACTCCCAGCGGTCGGCATCGTGCGGCGCGAAGCCCAATGCGTCCAGGTCCTTCACGGCGGTGTCGGGGTCGAAGATGCGCATCACCATCTTCTCGCCGAAGGCGGTGGGCAGCGTCGACAGGCGCATTTCGACCTCGTCGCCGCGCGGATTGCGGGTCTTGATGCGGCCGTCCAGGGGCCGGCGTTTTTCAACCACGTCCATGCGGCCCAGCAGCTTGATGCGGGCGATCATCGCATTCATCACGCCCATCGGCATCTGGTAGACCGGATGCAACACGCCGTCGATGCGGAAGCGGATCACGCCCTGCTCGCGCCGGGGCTCCAGGTGGATGTCGCTGGCCCGCTGATTGAAGGCGTATTGCCAGAGCCAGTCGACCACCTGCACCACACCCTGGTCGTTGGCGTCGAGCTGCTTGTTGGTGCGGCCCAGTTCCACCAGCTGCTCGAAGCTGCCCCCACCGGCATTGCCGCCGGCCTTCTGCGCAATCTTGACCGACTTGGCCAGCGCGAAGAACTCGGCGGTGTAGCGGTGGATTTCAAGCGGGCTG
>JAQGMQ010000741.1 GCA_028292305.1 Rhodoferax sp. | reverse complement strand
CGGTGCCCGCGCGCTGGCCGACCGTGCGCGCGTGGGCCGCGCCACGGCAGCCGATCTGGCAGGTTGGCGCGCCGAGCCCGGCCGCACCACGTATTGCTTCGACGTGCGCACACCCGAGGAGTTCGAGGCCGGGCACCTGCCGGGCTTCACTGGCGCGCCCGGCGGCCAGCTGGTGCAAGAGACCGACGTGTCTGCACCGGTGCGCGGCGCCCGCATCGTGCTGGCCGATGGCGGCGACCGAGACGACGGCGTGCGGGCCAACATGGCGGCGTCGTGGCTGGCGCAGATGGGTTGGGCCGTGTACGTGCTGAATCACGTCAGCGTGGATGACTTCACCGAGACTGGCGCCGTGACCGGCCCTTTGCCGCCCGTGCCCGAACCCCGCCGCGTGGCGCCTGCGCAGCTGGCGGCATGGCTCGCCGCGAAGACGGGCCAAGCCATTGAAGAGACCGTGGTCATCAACGTCGCGCCCAGCGCCAGCCACATCCGGCAGCACATCCCGGGCGCCTGGTCGGCCGTGCGTTCGCAGTTGACCCAGTTGCTGGCGCAATGGCCAGCGGCGCGGCGCATCGTGCTCACCTGCGGCAGCAGCCTGCTCGCGGGCTATGCCGCGGCCGATCTGGCGGGCCTGGCGCTGCAGGCCGAAGTCTGGGTGCTGGACGGCGGTAACGCGGCCTGGGTCGCCGCCGGCTTGCCCACCGCATCGGGCGAAGATCGGCTCGCCTCGGGCCGCGTCGACCGCTACCGCCGCCCCTACGAAGGCACCGACAATGCCGCGGCCGCGATGCAGGCCTACCTTGATTGGGAGTACGGCCTGGTGGCGCAACTGGGCCGTGACGGCACCCACGGGTTCTTCGTGGTCTGAGCATTCTTGCCTGGGGCCGCTACCATCCAGCCTTCAGCGCCGCGCCCCCGCGCCACGCGCCCGACCAAGGCCCCATGAGCACCCACTACGAATCCCTGCAACAAGCCGAGCCCTACCGCGACGTGTTCCACGTCGAGCCACCCGAGGCGCTCGGCTTGCGTGACCTGTGGCCGCGCAAGCCCGGCTACTTCATCCGCGCGTTGCCCGTGTCGGCCCCCGCGCCCGAGGCCGTGCCGGTGGTCGAGGTCCAAGACGAAGCCGCAGCCGCAGCCGAAACTGGCGCGGCCGTCGCGCCCGTGCCCCCGGCCCCGGTCGCCCGCGAACTGGTCGCCGCGCAGTGGGGCCTGATGCCGCACTGGGTCAAGTCGGCCTCCGATGGCAAGCTGCGCGCGCCCAAGCTGGTGAACGCGCGGTCCGAGACGGTGTCCAGCAGCCATGCCTTTCGCGACGCCTGGCTGCAGGGCCAGCGCTGCATCGTGCCGATGGCGGCGTTCTTCGAGGACGACTGGCGCAACGGCAAGGCCCTGCCCACCCGCATCTCGCGCATCGACGGCCAGCCCATGGGCGCGGCCGGCCTGTGGGCGCAGTGGACCGGGCCCGACGGCGAAGTCGTGCTGAGCTACACCCTGCTCACCGTCAACGCCAACAACCACGCACTGCTGCGACGCTACCAGCCCGCGGGCTCGGAGAAACGCATGCCCGTGGTGCTGGGTGAAGGCGCGTTCGACGCCTGGCTCAGCGTGCGCATCGAGAAGGCGCGTGAATTCATGCGCCAGTACCCCGCGAACTGGCTCGCCGCGAACCCGGTCGAGACCAAGGCCGACAAAGTCCCGCAGCGCTGACATCCCCTGCGGCCGTGCCTGCCACCATTTCCTTAAGGCGCATTTAAGGCACTTCACCGAAGCTCGGCCCTATGCCTTCTTCATCCAACCAGCGCCTTGGCGTCTACACCTTCGGCGTGGCGTTGGCGCTGTTGGCCTGGGACTTGTCCGGCCTGGACATGACACTGGCCCGCTGGTCGGGCGGGTCGGGCGGCTTTCCGCTGCACGACCACTGGCTGCTCACCACCTGGCTGCACGACGCGGCCAAGGCGCTGGCCTGGTTTCTGGTGTCGCTGCTGTGCCTTGGTGTGTGGTTCCCCGCGGGTTGGCTGCACGCGCTGCCGCTGCACCGGCGCCTGCAGTTTGCGTTGACGGCGCTGATGGCGGGGCTCGTGATCACGCTGCTCAAGGCTGGCAGCAGCACCAGCTGCCCCTGGAGCCTGGCCGATTTCGGTGGCGTGGCGCAACACCTGTCGCACTGGACCAATCCGTTGCGCCACGACGGCGGCAGCGGCAGCTGCTTCCCGGCCGGCCACGCCGCGGCGGGGTTCGCCTTCATCGGCGGTTATTTTGCCTACCGACCGGTCTCGCCGGTGCTGGCCCGCCGTTGGCTGTGGGCCTCGGTGGCGGCGGGCTTGTTGCTGGGCATTTCGCAGCAGCTGCGCGGTGCGCATTTCATGAGCCACACCCTCTGGTCGGGCCTGATCTGCTGGTGCACGGCCTGGGCGCTGGACGCGCTGCTGAACACCCTGGATCTGCGCCGCGTGACGGCCGATTTCGGCGAGACCCACTGACCGGCCGCAGCCTCAGCTGGCGCCGGGCGGCTTGTCGGATGCGCCCGCCTGGGTGGCCTTGTTTTCATCCAGCACCTGCAGCGCATGCACATAACCGCGCTGGATGATGGGCTCGCGCCGGTTCCATTGCAGCATGCCCACGCGGGTCAGCGGCGGATGAAAGTACAGGTCGCAGAGCGACTGCGCGGCCCGCTGGCGCGACATGCTGTAGAGGATGGTCACCGTCATCAGGTACGAAGGCAGCGACGGCAGACGGTACAGCCGCGCGGCCGGCGGGCGCAGCCGGTCGCGCAGCAGGGCCCAGGTGCCGGGCATGTCCGCATGCGTCACCAGCGGCGCGGTGCGGTGGTTCAGGTCCACGCCGATCACCCGGCCCACGCCACGCATGTGCCGCATCGCATCCACCGGAAAGTTGTTGAACGTGCCGCCGTCGCAGAGCAACTCGCCACCGCGGATCACCGGCGGCAAGGCCCCCGGGATCGAGGTGCTGGCCAGCAGCGACTGCACCAGGTTGCCGTGTTCGATGCGCACCTCGCTGGCCGTGGAGTAGTTGGTGGCCACGCAGTAGAAGGTCTTCCACAGGTCTTCCACGTTCACGGTATCGGCGGGCCGGCCGACCAGGTTTTGCACGGCCTGCGACAGGATACCGCGCAGCCTCAGCCCCTTGATCAGCGACAGCATCGGCAGCAGGTTGAAGTCGCCGGTGGGGTTGGTGTGGAACGCGGCACGGGCGTTGGCCATGACCACGTCGAGCGGCCGGTCGGAAGCGATGTAGGTGCCCATCACCGCGCCGATGCTGGTGCCGCCCACGCAGTCGATCTCGATGCCGCGTTCACACAGCGCGCGGTACACGCCCAGGTGCGCAAAGCCGCGCGCGCCGCCGCCGGCCAGCACCAGGCCCACGGCCGTGCGGCTCTGGATGCGCGCCAGCCGCGCCATGTCGCGCGCCAGCGTGGGCCGGATGTGCAGATGCCCGGCCACCGCCCGCCGCGCCAGCCACAGCGCCGTGCCCTGGGGCGCGGGCCGTTCGGCCGGGTGCAGCAGCACCAGGATCTCGGCCGCCTCGCTGCGCCGGCTGCCCGGCGCCAGGCAGGCGGTCTCGGTGGCGTGCAGCACGGGCGGCTGGTCGGCATC
>JAQGMQ010000147.1 GCA_028292305.1 Rhodoferax sp. | reverse complement strand
ACGCTTTTGTGAAAACATCGCATACATGAGGAATTACTTCCTGTTTTATTGTTTTTTACATTCTAGTTTGGTTTAAAAAAATAAATTACATAGAAATTGTTCTTAAAAACATTGTAATTTTTACATTGCATACATTAAGGGGTGGTTTTTCAGACCTGCGTGGCTAGCGCGCGCTGGGGTCGGAGCAGCGTTCGACGCGCGGGGTCTGCGCGTCCCGCATGTCTGTCATCGGCTGATGACTGCGGTGGGGCGAGCGGGCATGCGGCTTGCCCGACCCATCCGCGAATCCAGCCGCCGACCCTCCCACTTGCAGACGCCGACCCGATCCGTCACCATTCAATGACTTGCCCTACCTGCCCGCAGCTTCCATGACGACCCGCCCAGGAGAATCCGTCCGCGCCGCCGCCGAAACGGCCGATGACGCGCCCGGCAAGCCCGGTGCCGACACCGCCAGCGTGGTGCGTGCCTATGGCCGCATGGCGCCGGTGTATGACTTCATGTTTGGCCGCGTGCTCGAGCCGGGCCGGCAACGCATGTGCCAGGCGGTGCGGGCGCTGAACCTGGCGTCGATCCTCGAAGTGGGTGTGGGCACCGGGCTGGCGCTGGGCGGCTACCCTCCGTCGGCGAGGGTGGTGGGTGTCGATGTTTCCGAGCAGATGCTGGCGCGCGCCCGCCAACGCGCTGCGTTATGGCCGGAGCGCGACATCGCCATGCACCGCATCGATGCCGAGCACATGCCGTTTGCCGACCACAGCTTCGACTGCGTGACCTTGCCCTATGTGTTGTCGGTCACGCCGCGGCCCGCGCGGTTGGTGCAGGAGGTGCGCCGCGTGTGCCAGCCCGGCGGTCACATCCTGCTGCTCAACCATTTCAGCGGCAGTCGGTTCTGGTGGTCGCTCGAGCGGCTGGTCAAGCCCGCAGCGGAACAGGTCGGTTTTCGCTCCGATTTCAAATTCGCGGACCACGTGCTGGCCTGGGACTGGCAGGTGCTCGACGTGCAGCCGGTGAATTTGTTCGGTCTGTCGAAGCTGGTGCACCTGCGCAATTGATAGAACGCGGGGCCGCGCCCGCCAACAGGCGGTAGCCCTGGCCGGCGCTGGAAAGTTTTGCGGCAAACACTGCCGGCCGGCACCGCCGGGCCACGCCGCACCGGCCGCGCCCGGTAAAACCCGTCAGTTTTGCGGGGGGCACCTGACAGCTGTGTGCGGCGAAACCGGCTTAACAGCCTGTACATGCACTAATATGGACCCGTCGAGTTCTCCATTGGCGCAGTTTGTGCGCGAATGAAGTGCCGTTGCCCCGTGCTGCTGTCTACTTTCCTGCTCGTCGCGGGGCAGGACAGGGCCAGCAAGGTGGGGCGAATCTTTTTTCAGAAAATTGCTAACCAGGCCCCCCAGGACACACGTGTGGAATCCGAATCTTCGAGCCCTTATCCAAAAGTGATCCCAACGGTGATCAACACCGAAGGCTTCCACACGGGCGAGCATTTCTATCTGGACAGTGGCGACCTGATCCTGGACACGCTGGGCCGCGACGCGGCTGGCGCGCCGGTGGCCCAGCAGGTGCTGGATGTGCTGAACCGCCTGCCGGTGATGGTCAGCGCGCTCGACCTCGGCGCGGGCAAGAACTTCGTCTTCTGGAACCGCGAATGTGAACGGCTCACCGGCTACCGCAGCGAAGAAATCGTCGGCAACCCCGGCGCGCTGCAACTGCTCTACCCCGAGCCGGTGTACCTGGCGCGCAAGCTGGCCGATCTGACCGAGATGAAGCCCGACTTCCGAAACATGGAGTGGACGCTGACCACCAAGTCGGGCGAAAAGCGGCGCATCGCCTGGTCGGCGATGGAAGGCCTGCATTCCGGCGAGGGCCGCGGCGAGGTGTGGTGGACCGGGCTCGACGTCACCGCCCGCTCCCAGGCCGACCGCTTGCTGCGCGACCGCGACAAGCTCCTCAATTCGGTGTTCCGCCACCTGCCCGACATGGTCTACCTGAAGGACGGCGAAAGCCGCTGGCTGCTGACCAACCCCGCGGCGCGGGCGGTGCTGGGCCTGACCGAGCAGGAGGCCTACGGCTACACCAACCTGGACATCGCCAACCGCAACCACCCGGCCAGCGTGGGCCTGCGCCACAGCGCGCTGGCCGAAGAGGCCACCTGGCAGTCGGGCCGCGCCTCGCACATGCAGGAAACGGCCGACGACGGGCAGGGCAACATCCGCTCGTTCGACGTGGTGCGGGTGCCCACCTTCGGCCGGCGTGGCCAGCGCCTGCACCTGTTGGTGGTACGCCGCGACATCACCGACCAGCGCATCGCCGCCACCAAGCTCGAGCTGGCCGGCCGGGTGCTGGAGCAGAGCACCGACGGCATCATCATCACCGACGAACGCAACCGCATCATCATGGTGAACGGGGCGTTTTCCGAGATCACCGGCTACCAGGCCAACGAGGTGCTGGGGCGCGACCCCGGCATGCTGGCTTCCGGCCAACACGGCCCCGAGTTTTTTCAGGCCCTGTGGAAGACGCTCAACGAAGAAGGCCGCTGGGCTGGCGAGATCTGGAACCGGCGCAAGAATGGCGAGGTGTATCCGCAGTGGATGAGCCTGTCGGCGCTGCACCAGCGCGCGCACGGCGAGATCACGCACTACGTGGCCTCGTTCTCCGACCTGAGCTCGCGCAAGGCCGCCGAGGAAAAGATCGCCTACCTGTCGAGCCAGGACCTGATCACCGGCCTGCCCAATCGAGCCCAGACCGCCTTGCGCTCCACATTGGTGTTGAAGCACGCGGCGTCGACCCGCGAACAGGTGGCTCTGATCGTGGTCGACGTGGACAACTTCAAGACGCTCAACGATTCGCTCGGCCATGCCGCGGGCGACCAGCTGCTGCGCGAAGTCGGCACCCGGCTGCGCCAGGTGGGCGACGAACGCACCATCGTCGGCCGGCTGAGCGGTGACGAATTTTTGATCCTGGTGCGCAACGTGCAGGGCACGGCCGAAGCGGCGCACATGGTGACCTCGCTGACGGAATCCGTGGGCCAGACCATGACGCTGGCCGACCTGCCGGTGAATGTGTCGATCTCGGCCGGCATCGCCATGTTCCCGTCGGACGGCGAGCAGTTCGACACCTTGTTCGGCCGGGCCGACTCGGCGCTGTATGCGGCCAAGCGCCTCGGCCGCGGCACTTACCAGTTCGCCAACGCCACCATGAACGAGGCCGCGCTGGAGCGCCTGCGCATCGAGTCGGCGCTGCGCACGGCCATCGAGTCCGACACGCTGCGGCTCGAATACCAACCGCTGATCCACCTGCCGAGCGGGCGCATCGTGGGCACCGAGGCCTTGTGCCGCTGGGACCACCCGGAGCGCGGCAGCATTCCACCCGGCCTGTTCATCCCCATCGCCGAAGACTGCGGGCTGATCGAAGCCCTGGGTGGCCTGGTGCTGAAGAAGGCGGCGCTGCAACTGCGCGCCTGGCATGACGCGGGTCATCCCGAACTCATGATGTCGGTGAATTTGTCGGCACGCCAGTTTCACCGCGGCGTGGTGCTGGGCCAGGTGGAAGAGGCGCTGGCCATCTCGGGCATTTCGCCCGACCGGCTCGAGCTGGAACTCACCGAGAGTGTGCTGCTGCACGACGGCGAGGCTGTGATGACGGTGCTGCGCCGGCTCAAGGCGCTTGGCGTGAAGCTGTCCATCGACGACTTCGGCACCGGGTATTCGAGCTTCGCCTACCTGCGCCGCATCAAGTTCGACAAGATCAAGATCGACCAGTCGTTCGTGCGCGACCTGATCGACGACCCCGACAACGCGGCCATCGTGCGCGGCGTCATCTCACTTGCGCTGAGCCTGGGCCTGGCCGTGCTGGCCGAGGGCGTGGAGACCGAAGAAGTGGCGCAGCGCCTGCGGCATCTGCAGTGCACCTATGCACAGGGCTACCACTTCGACCGTCCGCTTCGGCCCGAAGTCTTCGCCGAGAGACTTCAGAGCCTGCGGCCTTCGAGTTTTACGGGCTGAACCTCGCGGCCGCTTCTGCCCGCCGCACCTGGACCTGGGGCGAATGACACGCAGCGAAGCGCAGTGCAAAGCCCGGGGGCCTAGTTCACCATCACCAGCTTGCCCTTCACCTCACGCGAGCCCATGCGCGCGTAGGCGGCCTTCAGTTCGGCCATCGGCATGGTGCGGTCGATCACCGGCTTGATCTTGCCCTGGGCATACCAATGCGCCAGTTCACCGAGCGAGGCCGCGGCGGCCTTGGGCTCCTGCTTGGCGAAGCCGCCCCACGACACGCCGACGATGGACGCGCCCTTCAGCAGCGCCAGGTTGAACGGCAACGCCGGGATGTTGCCCGCGGCAAAGCCCACCACCAGATACCGACCGCGCCAGGCGATGGAACGGAACGCCGGCTCGGCGAATTTGTCGCCCACCGGGTCGTAGATGACGTTCGGGCCCTTGCCGTCGGTCAGGGTCTTGATCTCGTCGCGCAGTTTGGCGAAGTTGTCGCCGCCGTAGTTGATGGTGGCATCGGCGCCGAGCGTCTTGCACAGCGCGCATTTTTCGTCGGTGGAAGCGGCGGCGATTACGCGGGCGCCCACAGCCTTGGCGATCTGTATGGCCGAGGTGCCCACGCCGCCGGCCGCGCCAAGGATCAGCACCGTCTCGCCGGCCTTCAGCTGCGCGCGGTCGACCAGCGCGTGGTACGAGGTGGCGTAGATCATGATGAAGGCCGCGGCGTCCACCGGCGGGAAGCCATCGGGCAGGGGCAGGCACTGCGCGGCCTCGGCCACCACGTGGGTGGCAAAGCCGCCGGTGCCGGCGAGGCAGGCCACGTTCTGGCCTAGCCGCAGCTGTGTCACGCCGGGGCCGATGGCTTCGACGACGCCCGCGTATTCGGAGCCGGGCACGAACGGCAGCGGCGGCTTCAGCTGGTATTTGTTCTGCACGATCAAGAGGTCGGGAAAGTTCAGGCTGGCCGCCTTGATGGCGATGCGCACCTGGCCGGCCGCGGGCTCGGGGGTGGGCAACTCTTGCCAGGACAGGGCGTCGACGCCCACGGGGTTTTCACAAAGCCATGCATGCATTTTTGTCTCCGGTGGATGTGCGCCCATGATAGGGGGCGACTCGCTGCGGCGTGCGTCGGCAGGCGCGGGTTTTGTCGCTGGCGTGACCGGCGCCGCGGTGCATGATGGCGCATCAGGCCCATGTCGGGGCCTTGTTCCGGCGGGCTTTCTGGCCCGTGGTGCCGCCTACAATGCCAACACTTTTTTACACGCAATGAAGATCCTCATTTCCAACGACGACGGCTTCCAGGCGCCTGGCATCGTCGCGCTCTACGAGGCCCTGAAAGACGTGGCCGAGGTCGAGGTGGTGGCGCCCGAGCACAACAACAGCGCCAAGTCGAACGCGCTCACGCTGGCCCAGCCGCTGTACGTGCACCAGGCGGCCAACGGCTTCCGTTATGTGAACGGCACGCCGGCCGACTGCGTGCACATCGCACTCACCGGTTTGCTGGGCTACCGGCCCGACCTGGTGGTGTCGGGCATCAACAACGGCGCCAACATGGGCGACGACACCATCTACTCGGGCACGGTGGGCGCCGCCATGGAGGGTTATCTGTTTGGCGTGCCGGCCATCGCGTTTTCCCAGACCGAGAAGGGCTGGCGCCACGTCGACGATGCCGGCCGCATCGTGCGTGAAATGGTGCAGCGCATGACGCAGCAGCAACTGGTGGGCGAAAAACCCTGGCTGCTCAACGTCAACATCCCTAACCTGCCGTACGACGAATTGAAGCCAATGAAAGTTTGCCGCCTGGGCCGCCGCCACGCGGCCGAGAAGGTGATCACCATGACCAGCCCGCGCGGCGAAACCATGTACTGGATCGGCGACGCGGGTGCGGCCATGGACGATTCCGAAGGCACCGATTTCCACGCCACCAAGCTGGGCCACGTGACCATGACGCCGCTGAAGGTCGACCTCACCGACCACGACCACCTGCGTTATTGGGCGCAGACGGCCAGCAAGCTGGTGGGCGAGCTCGGCGCCGACGGCAGCCCGCCCGCCGCGTCCTGACCGCCATGTCGCAACGTCCCCCTTTTCCGGCGCGGCTGGATTTCTCGACGGGCAGCGCTTCCGGCAAAAATGGGGCGGGCAAAAGTGTGGCCGGCAAGAAGACAGTGACCACGGCAGTGGGGCAGGGCGTCATCGGCCAGAAGCCGCGCCAGCCCGCGCTGCCGGCCATGTCGTCGGGCCACGGCATGGATTCGGCCGCGGTGAGGGCGCGCATGGTGCGCAACCTGGCGGCGTCGGGCATCGGCTCGGCGGCGGTGCTGCAGGCCCTGGGCACGGTGGAGCGGCACCGCTTCGTCGACACGGCGCTGGTCAACCAGGCCTATGAAGACACCAGCCTGCCGATCGGCCTGGGCCAGACCATCTCCAAACCCAACGTGGTGGCGCGCATGTGCGAGCTGCTGCTCGGCGCCGAACTCGCGCGGGCCGGGCCGCTGGCGCGCGTGCTCGAGATCGGCACCGGCTGCGGTTACCAGGCCGCGGTGCTGAGCCTGTTGACGCGCGAGGTCTACAGCATCGAACGGTTGCGCGGCCTGCACGACAAGGCCCGCGACAACCTGCGGCCGTTTCGCCTGCCCAACGTGCACTTGCTGTTCGGTGACGGCATGCTGGGTTATGCCAAGGGCGCGCCTTACGCCGGCATCATCGCGGCGGCCGGCGGCGAGGCCGTGCCGCAAGCGTGGATTGATCAGCTGGCAACCGGCGGACGCATCATCGCGCCAACGCAGATGCCGGGCGGGGGGCAGGCCCTCGTCGTGCTGCAAAAAACCACGCATGAGTTGAAGCAGACTGTCCTTGAGGCCGTTCACTTTGTCCCTCTAAAATCAGGCATTGCCTGACCGAAAGATACGAATGCCCCAGAGATTGAGACGGTGTTGCAACTGGATGCCGATGCTGCTCGCCGTCGCGGTGCTCGCGGGCTGCGCATCCGGGCTGCGCACGCCGGCGCCCGTGGAGGATCGCAGCCAGGACGTGCGCCCTCCAGCCTCCACGGCAGTCGTGCAGCCGGCTCGGCCCCCGGTTGC
>JAQGMQ010000139.1 GCA_028292305.1 Rhodoferax sp. | reverse complement strand
GTGCTGGATGTGCCTTCGGCCACACAGGCCGGCGCCACACCGCCGGCCGAAGCCACGCAGATCATCACCGCCCAGAGTCGCGACTTCAACGCCTTCCGCAACCGGCTGGCCGGCGCGGTGCCGAACGTGCAGATGGCCGATGCCGACCGCCGCGCCAGTGGCCGCGTGCAGGCCCAGCTGGACGACAAACGCCCGGGCACGGCGGCTCCCGACAAACTCACGCTGTCCAAAGGTGCGTTGAAGACCCAGGCCGAGGAGAAGATCGCCCGCGACAAGGCCGCCAACGACGCCGCCACCCGTGTGGCCGAGCTGTCGAAGAACATCAGCGACCTGAACAAACTCGGCGTGGCCAGTTCGGGAAGCCCGGCACCGGCCACTGCTGCACCGGCACCGGCGCCATCCACAACACCGGCACCGACAGCCGCGACCGCACCGAGCACCGCCCCGACCGCACCGAGCACCGCCCCGACTGTCGCCGCGCCGACCGCGCCACCCCCACCAGCCTCCGCCGAACCGCCTCCAGCGGCGGCTTCCGCATCGGCTCCGGCGGCCACGCCCGCGCCGGCCACCACGGCATCCGCCCCGCCAGCGCCCGCCACCGAACCAGTGGCATCCGACAGCTGGATGGACAGCCTGCGCGACAACCCGCTGATCCCGTTTGCGGCTGCGGCATTGGTCGCGTTGCTGGCGGGTTTCGGCTTCTACCGCGCGCGCCAACGCAAGAAGGCCGCGGAACTCGACAGCGCCTTTCTGGAAAGCCGCCTGCAGCCGGACTCGTTCTTTGGTGCCAGCGGCGGCCAGCATGTGGACACCAGCGACGACGAAAACGGCCCGGCCTCGTCCATGTCGTATTCGCCAAGCCAGCTCGACGCCGCGGGCGACGTGGACCCGGTGGCCGAAGCCGACGTCTACCTGGCCTACGGCCGCGATCTGCAGGCCGAGGAAATCCTGCGCGAAGCCTTGCGCAACACGCCGAACCGCGTCGCCATCCACACCAAGCTGCTCGAGATCTACGCCAAGCGGCGCGACGCGACGTCGTTCGGCCCGCTCGCGGCGAACGCGTTCGAGCTGACCGAAGGCCAGGGCCCCGACTGGGACCGCATCTCGCAACTCGGCCGCGAACTCGAGCCCGACAACGGCCTGTACCAGGCGGGCGCCACCGCCGAGACCGCCGTGGCGTTGAACACCGCTTCAAGCCCGCTGGACAGCACGATGCCGACCGCATCGGCGCCGCTGGACAACCCTGCAACCGCGTCCGCGCCGCTGCCGCCGTTGCCGGCCATGGCCGCTTTTGCCGAAGCACCACCTGCCCACGTGCCGGAAGCACCGCGCGCCACGCCGGACGCGCTCGATTTCGACCTCGACCTGGACTTGTCGCACAACAACCATCTGCCGGAACGGGCCGTGGCTGCAGCCGCCGCCGCCGGCGCCGCGGGTGCACTTGCCGCCACCCATACGTCGCGCAATGCCACGCCGGCGGAAGAAGCCGAGCTGGCCGAGCCCGCGGATGTTGAAGACGATCGCCCCGCGTCGATCGACCTGGACTTCGACCTGGACGACCGCGCCTACGACCGCTCCGCCGCCGACGCCACGGCCGCGCCACTCACGGTGCCCGCCGCGCTCGATCTGCCGGGCCAGCCCGCAGAGCCCGACGCGCTGAATTTCGACATCGACCTGAGCGACGTCTCCGAACCTGAACCCCGACCCGAACCGGCCGCGCCGAGCCGCTCGGCCCCGGCGCCTCTGGCCACGCCGACGGTGGCACCCCTGGCTGCGGCGCATGCCACACCGGCCGATCCAGCCGTACTTGGCGCACTTGCGCCAGCACCCGCCTCTCCGCCCGATTCCGGCATGATCGAATTCGATCTCGGCTCGCTCACCCTCGACCTCGGTGATTCGTCGCCAGGTGGCGCGGCCGCCGAAGCCGCCGACCACGCCGAACTGCCCACCGACGACCCGCTGGCCACCAAGCTGGCGCTTGCCGAGGAATTCAGCTCCATCGGCGACGAAGACGGCGCCCGTGCGCTGGCCGAGGAAGTGCTCGAAGAAGCCACGGGCAGCCTGCGCGCCCGCGCCCAGCGCTTCCTGACCGAGCTGTCTTCTTGAGCTTTTTGTGTGCGGCCTCGCGGCCGAGTCGGTGATGCGTCTGGCCCTCGGAATCAGCTACAACGGCCAGGCCTACGAAGGTTGGCAGAGCCAGTTGTCCGGCCGCACGGTACAGGACAAGCTCGAAGGCGCGCTGCGCAGCTTCACGCAACAGAAGGTGTCGACCCTGTGCGCCGGCCGCACCGACGCCGGCGTGCACGGGCTGATGCAGGTGGTGCACTTCGACACCGCGCTCGATCGCCCGATCAATGCCTGGGTGCGCGGGACCAATGCGCTTCTGCCCAACGACATCGCCGTGCAGTGGGCCCGCGCCATGCCGGACAGCTTCCACGCCCGCGGCAGCGCAACCGGCCGCCGCTACATCTACGCGCTGCTCGAATCGCCGGTGCGGCCCAGCGTGGAAGCCGGCCGCGTCGGCTGGGTCTTCCGTCCGCTCGACCTTGCCGCGATGCAGGCCGCCGCGCAGTTGCTGATCGGCGAACATGATTTTTCGTCGTTTCGTGCCTCGGCCTGCCAGGCGTTGTCGCCGGTGAAAACCTTGCGGCGGATCGATATCGCCAAACGCGGCTCCTATTGGCGCTTCGAGTTCGAGGCCAACGCCTTCCTGCACCACATGATTCGCAACCTGATGGGCAGCCTGCTGGTCATCGGCCAGGGCTTTCAGCCGCCAGAATGGATCGCCGAGGTACTGGCCGCGCGCAACCGGGACGCGGCCTCGCCCACGTTCTCGCCCAACGGCCTGTACTTTGCGGGCCCGGTCTACGACGCCCATTGGGGACTCCCGGAAAAGACCGCGGCTTATGATTGGCTGCCATGACAACCAAAGCCCCCACGCTCCCTGCTTCACGTGGTTCGCCGCGCGCCTTGGGGCGGCCCGGCGCCGGGCGTTCCCTATGACACATACCCGCACCCGCATCAAAATTTGCGGCATCACCCGCGAACAGGATCTGGACGCTGCCGTCGCTGCAGGCGCCGATGCCGTGGGCTTCGTGCTCTATGCAAAGAGCCCCCGCTACGTCACGGCCGAGCGGGCCGGCCAGTTGGCGCGCCGTCTGCCGCCGTTCGTCACGCCGGTGCTGCTGTTCGTCAACGAAGACATCGACGCCATCGCCGCGGCCTGCGCCCAGGTGCCGGGCGCCCTCCTGCAGTTCCATGGCGATGAGACGCCCGAAGCCTGCTCGGCCATTGCGGCCCGCGTGCACCGGCCCTTCATGCGGGCGGCGCGAATCCCCCTGGAAGGGTCGGCGGTTTTCGACTTGGTAGAATTTGCGTCTCACTATGCAGCCGCCCAGGCCATCCTGCTCGACGCCCATGTCGACGGTTATGGCGGTGGCGGGAAAACATTCAATTGGTCACGTCTGCCTCCAAGCGTCAACTCTCACCTCGTCTTAAGTGGTGGACTCACGCCTGCAAACGTGACCGATGGCATCTTGCAGTTGCGGCCACGCGGTTTGTCGCTGGCCGTTGACATCAGTTCCGGCGTCGAGATTTCGAAAGGGATCAAGGACGCCGACAAGATCCATCAGTTTGTCGCCGCCGTGCGCGCGGCCGACAGGCAACTCGCGGAAAAACATTCTCATGTCCAGTTCACCAGCCCAGCAGGCCTACCAACAGCCTGACGCCTCCGGCCATTTCGGCATCTATGGTGGCAGCTTTGTTTCCGAAACCCTGACCCACGCGATCGAAGAGCTGAAAGAGGCTTACGCCAAATACCAGTACGACCCGGAATTCCTGGCTGAATTCCAGTCGGAACTGGCGCACTTCGTGGGCCGCCCTTCGCCCGTGTACCACGCGGCGCGCACCAGCCAGGAAATGGGCGGCGCGCAGATCTTCCTGAAGCGCGAAGACCTGAACCACACCGGCGCGCACAAGATCAACAACGTGATCGGCCAGGCCATGCTCGCCAAGCGCATGGGCAAGCCGCGCATCATTGCCGAGACCGGTGCCGGCCAGCACGGCGTGGCCACCGCCACCATCTGCGCGCGCTACGGCCTGGAATGCATCGTCTACATGGGCAGCGAAGACGTGAAGCGGCAAAGCCCCAACGTCTACCGCATGAAGCTGCTCGGCGCCACCGTGGTGCCGGTGGAAAGCGGCAGCAAGACGCTGAAGGACGCGCTGAACGAGGCCATGCGCGATTGGGTGGCCAACGTGGACAACACCTTCTACATCAT